>CAZGFB010000037.1:0-7716 GCA_964525175.1 uncultured Candidatus Saccharibacteria bacterium
AAATCAATGCATCCCTATTCATCATCATTGACTTTTTTGAATATAAATTTTTATGGTAGACTCCTTAGAGAAGTACACTTAAACGTTGGGGGTGGACTTCTGTCTATAAATCACCAACGAAATTAGCGAGGAACCAAATACAAGGCGCGAGGGGAATCATCACCCTCGCGCCTTCAATTGTTATTTCTCTCATTCTTAATTCCTAATTCTTAATTCATAATTCTACCCCGTTATGCTATACTTCCCCTATGTCAGAAGTCTTATATAGAAAATATCGACCAAGTAATTTTGGCGAAGTGATGGGGCAGGAACACATTGTTTCTGTTATCGAAAAATCAATTAAAAACAAAAAAGTCGCTCATGCGTATCTTTTTTCAGGCTCGCGAGGAATTGGAAAAACTTCAATTGCTCGTATTCTTGCAAAAGAGCTCGGCACACATCCAGATGATATATATGAAATGGATGCCGCTTCAAATCGAGGAATCGATGAAATACGTGCCATACGTGATGCTGTAAATACTCTCCCTTACCACTCTCAATATAAAATATATATTATAGATGAGGTGCACATGCTTACAAAAGAAGCTTTCAACGCACTTCTTAAAACTTTGGAAGAACCACCTGCTCATGTGATTTTTATGCTTGCAACAACAGAGCTAGAAAAAATTCCAGAAACAATTATTTCTCGTTGTGAAGTATATCGATTCAAAAAACCGACAGTGGAAGTACTTTCAAAACAAGTTCAAAATGTAGCAAAACAAGAAGGCTTTGAAATTTCAAAAGCTAGTGCGGAGCTTGTGGCTTTGCTTGGGGATGGATCATTCCGTGATACACTCGGCGCTCTTCAGAAAGTGATAGGGATGTCGAAAGACAAAAAGCTTGTTGATGATGAAGTGAGAATTGCTCTTGGTGCTCCTTCGAAAACTTTGATTCATGATTTTATAGATTGCTTAGCGACAAAAGATCTGGACGGAGCATTGAGTGTGATTGAAAAAGTAAAAAATCTAAATCTTTCCATTACTACATATTGCGACCTTGTGCTTCGAACACTCCGCTTTGCCCTTCTTGTTCGCTATGCCAAAAGTATGCATGAAAATATAAAGGCAGATGTAGGCGAAGACGAATTTGAATATTTGCTAGAAAAATCTAAAGATGCCAAATCTGGAATTTCCTCCGCAACAATTTCCGAATTTCTAAAAGCCCGCGAAGAGATGAATATAAGTGCATTGCCCGAGCTTCCTCTGGAGCTTGCAGTGATAAGGGTGCTGGGTGAGTGAGTAGTTTGTAGTGGGTAGTGAGTAGAAAATACAAACTCACACGTAAGTAAAAAACGCGGTCGCGCTTTTTACTTACGTGTTTGTATTAGGAATATCTTTTAAACGTAGTTATGTTGAGTTCCATCTATCCTTCCATGAGCAATATGATCCAATTCTTCTTCCGTTGGGTAGACTTGCTTTGCAAAAATTGTTAATTCTTTTTGTTTTCGGAGCTCTTCCTCAACATGAGCTTTATCTTTTTGAAGTATTTTATATCTAAAATAATTCTTGATAAATTCAGGTAGTAAAAGTAATAGGGTAACAAGTATTCCTGAACCTATCGCCATTAGTAGGATAAGGGCAAGAGAGCCTGTTAGAGTCCATGAGAAAAAAGAAACAACAATAACAGCTGTATTTTGTAAAGAGAAAATTACAGCGATTGAACCAAGTAGTATGCCGAGAATAAATAGAATTATCATATTATTTTGACAGCGGATTTCTGCCCTGTATTACACGAACAAGAAATAAAATAACTGCAACTACGAATAAAACGTGAATAAATCCACCAATAGTGTAGCTTGTAACCAATCCTAGAACCCAAAGTACCAAAAGTATTATAGCGATTGTTGTAATCATAAAATTTATATTATTTATTAAATTAAGAGCGACTTTTCCAAGCCTTACCCCTCATAACAATATCGCCGAACCAGCGAGTTAAATATTACAAAAAACCACCATTTAAGGTGGCTTTTTGTTTTGCTGCGGGAGTTGGACCGTGAGTACACTTCTCGACCTCGACTAAAAATTTTCCGTCGAAAATTTTTGTCTGGTCACCGGCTCGAAATTTTTTAAGCTTAAAAAATTATACTCCGCCGTTCGAGTCCAAGGCATAAGCAAAACTCTTTGCTTATTTCCCGCATCAAAAAAAATACCGCCAAATGGCGGATTTTATTTTGCTGGCCTACTCGAGCTAGAACCGTGGTCGGCATTGACCTGTAAGGCTTTCCGGTTGATTCACATCGTATTAAATCGACGCGACTTGAGCACTATATTTATTATTTAATTCTATTTAATACAACACGATTACCACACCACTTCTTTATCTAAATCTTCAAGTTATTTTTTCATAACATCACAATATAAAGTCTACTGAGAAAAGAGCTGTTTTTTTATTGATGGCAAGTGTAGGACCATAATTGTTTACGCTTTTATTCGCAGGGAGTATAGGGGTTAAAGAATTTGATTTTAAATAATGCGACTTTGGGGCAATTACTCTTCCTAACTCGTTCCTAATAATAGTACCCGTTCCAAAACGATCATCATGTCTCTCCATTAAATCACCAAGACCACAAGCAATAGGAACAACAGAACTGTCAGGTAATCTTTTTAAAAACACCTCACCGGGCTCACTCACAATATTAAAGGGTATAGGTTTTATTTTGAAATCTTCATATCTTTTATATTTATCCCTCTGACATCCATAACCACCATCCTTAGTCCACTCCTCTTTGTCTGCATACGATTTTTCGAAATCCTTATCATTTATGTGTAGAAATGCAATAGTAAGTTCTTTATAAAAATTAGGTTCGATCGCGATGTACCCCTTTGCACCCACAAAGCAAGCTATTTCATATCCTGTTGTACAAGGACCCGATCCAACATCAACAATAGTCTTGCCTGAAAAACTTTCCCTTAATTTATTTAATTCATCAGGACCAAAAGCATCCATCATTCCCATTGAAACATTTTTTAAAAAACTTTGTGATTGAAAGACCTTACTTTCCGTACTCGATATATTACCACTATCTAAAGATAAAACATCTCGCATATCGGTACCGGGCACAAGCTCATCAACAGGAGTAAGATAATTAGCAAGAAAAGATGGATATACATCCTTGTCACGATACCACATTCCACTACCTAATTGTTTTTTTAAACGTGCTTGACTTATATCACGTAGTGGCCCATTTAAATTATCATAATATCTATCGAACTGAAGTTGTTCTTCTAATTCAATCCCTAACCTTTTTAGAATAGATATTATTTTTGAATTTTTATATTCCCCTGTTTCTTTTAGCTCTCCTAGTTTTACCGCTCGCTCTGTGTGATCGTAAATCTCCATTAACTCCTTAGCCTTTTCATCTCGATATTCCTGTGGATTAGTAAATTTTTCCATATTTGTTAATTATATCACCTTTTTTTAGATTCTGTAGCTATATAGACTTATGGAAGCGTTATATTAACGCACCTCGTGCTAGCTCAACTCTGCTGCGGGACTTGGACTCGAACCAAGATAAATGGATCCAAAACCCATTGTCCTGCCATTAGACGATCCCGCAATAATTCACATATAATACACTAAAATTTATAAAAAGAAAGAGTGGTATTTTGAATATAAATGGATGTAGTAAAAATAATAAAGCACATAATTATTGTTACGAAAATCTATATTATACAATTTCCAGTTAACCGCTTTTCCTATGTCATTCCTGCGAAGGCAGGAATCCAGTCTGAAAATTCGGACTTGGATCCCCGGGATTACCCGAGGATGACAAACGGGAAGGGAAGCACTTAATTAGCGATGGTATTAGAGAATGAATGAAATAACAAAAAAAAGAATATTGTACTCAGGGCTTCCAGAAGAAGACTAGATAACAAAAAACGCCACAGAAGTGGTGTTTATTGTTAGCGTTTGGCTACAGCTTGAAAGCCGTGAGAGGGCGAACCCCCCAAACGCCATATTTATAATATCAACAATACAACTAAAAGTTAAGGTCATAACTGGGGATAATTTTAAACGAGTATCCCGCCTTTTTAAATTTATTTGTTTACCCATTCGTACGAATGGGTAAGTGGTAGGTTGTCGAAAGGTATGATTAAATTATATTTACATGATAATATTACTTATATGAAAGAATATGAAAAAATATTGAAAGCTTTGGCAAATAGAAGACGATTGCAGATTCTAAAATATCTTAAGAACAGAAAATCTGCAACGGTAACAAGTATTGCTGAGCATTTGAAGTTATCTCTCAAATCAACCTCAAAACATTTGGCGGTTTTGTTTGGGGCAAGTATTGTTGATAGGGAACAAAATAATCTTTCAATGCTATATTCTATATCCGACATCTTGCCCCCACTCGCTAAGCAGGTTATTAATATAATTTAACAGAATAAATTTTAATAGAATTCAATTTTTTAACTACTTACCCGTTCGTACGAATGGGTAAGTGGGTTTGTGGGTTGAAAAGAAAGAAATAAAGAGAAAGTAGAAAGATGTAGGGATGTTAGGTATTTACCCATTCGTACGAATGGGTAAGTGAGGTGTGGGAGTGTGGGAGAGAAGGTGTGGGGGCGAGGGTGAAGTATTTCCAAGGGGAGACCTTGGAAAAATTGTTTATACCGGCATATTCGTACGAATAGGTAAATGGAGAAAAAGTAATTTGCAAACGTAATAATTCTGTGGGAAAATTGGGGGATGAAAAAGGGGGTGAAAAAGATGAAAAAGGAGATTCGGGATAGGGTTTCGAGGCAATGCACGTCGTGTGGAAAAGACATGACGGTTATTTTGTATACAGATAAATCGTATCGTGGTGGGCATTATTGGGGGAAAATTGGTATATATTCAAAAAAAGAAATGGAGAAGGAGTTAAAGAGTAGTTATAAAGAAGTCAAAATCGGAAATACAATCGCCCGTGTTCACGATTATGAGCCAAAAACAACAAAATACTTCGAAGATTGGGAATGTCCAAAGTGTTATTGGGGGCGGTAGTGGTTTGTAAAAATCTATATTTTATGCGAAAATTCACCATATGAAAACCCTCAAAGACCTCACAGCTAGAATAATCGCTTTCCGCGACGCTAGAGACTGGAAGCAGTTTCATAATCCTAAGGATCTTGCGTTGTCTTTAGTGCTGGAAGCAACGGAAGTCATGGAACATTTCCAGTGGAAATCACAGAAGGAGATGGATAAGTATATTATAGACAGTAAGGATGAAATCGGCGAAGAGTTGGCTGATGTTTTATACTGGGTTTTACTAATGAGCAAAGACTTGAATATTGATATTGTAAAAGCTTTAGAAAACAAAATAAAAAAGAACGAAGCAAAATATCCAGTTGAGAAAGCGAAGGGAAAGCACACTAAATATAATAAACTCTAAAATGTCTGAAATAAAAACATTTCCGTTTAATAAAGAAGATTTTGATCAAATTAGAAATTATAAATTTGGTAAAAATTGGCCTGTTGTTTATTTGCTAGAAGATAAGAAAGAAATATATATTGGACAAACAGTAAATGCTTATTACAGGAGTAAACAGCATTATGAAAACCCTGAGAGAAATAAGTTAAAAGAAATTCACATTATAACTGATGAAGAATTTAATATTTCAGCAGCTTTGGATATTGAGTCATGGTTAATTCAATATATTGCCGCTGACGGTAAATTTATCTTGCAGAATGGAAATGGAGGACTAAAAAACCATAATTATTATGATAGAGTAAAATATAAAACTAAATTTGAGATCGCATGGGATGATTTGAGAGAAAGAGGTATTACAAAAAACACACTTGAAGATCTTAAAAATAGCGACTTATTTAAATATTCACCATATAAATCCTTAACCGAGGATCAGTTTTTTGTTGCAAAGCAAATATGTAAAGATATTCAGAAAAATGAAGTCAATACATTTATTGTAAGTGGAAAACCTGGAACAGGTAAGACTATTTTAGCCACGTATCTTTTTAAATACCTTAAAGAGAAAGACGAAACTAAAAATCTTAATATTGGTCTGGTTGTACCTATGTCATCACTACGAACAACCATAGGCAAAGTTTTCTCAAAAATTAAAGGTTTAAAGTCGAGTATGGTTATTGGGCCTAATGATGTAGTCAAACAAAAATATGATCTTTTAATTGTGGATGAATCTCACCGGCTCCAAAGACGAAAAGGTATCATGGGTTACGGTGCTTTTGATAATGTAAATAGGCAACTTGGTTTAAACAATGAGGGTAATCAACTAGATTGGATTATGAAATCATCGAAGCATCAAGTTTTTTTCTATGATGAAAATCAAAGTGTTAAACCGGCTGATATACGTCCAGAAGACTTTAGAAAAATCAAGGCTAAACATTTTGAGATTCATACGCAAATGCGTGTAGAAGCTGGTGAGGAATATATAAAATTCATAGATGATGTGTTTAATTTAAAAATTCCACAGCAAACTAAATTTCCAAACTATGAGTTGAGACTATTTGAGAATATTGAGGAGATGGTCAGTGAAGTAAAAATTAAAGATAAAAAACATAATCTCGCTCGTGTTGTTGCTGGTTATGCATGGCCTTGGCATACAAAGGTCGGGAGTAAGTCTGAAAAGGATTATGATATTGAAATAGACGATATGAAACTTGTTTGGAATTCAACTGCGCAAGATTGGGTGAATTCTCCAAACGCAATCAATGAAGTTGGTTGTATTCATACGGTACAAGGTTATGATTTAAATTATGTCGGTGTAATAATTGGTCCAGAGTTTTCATATGATATTCAAAATAATAAATTCAAAGTAGATAGAGAAAAATATTTTGATACAAATGGGCGTAATGGTATTACAGATCCTAATGAACTGGAAAGATATATTTTAAATATTTATAAAACATTACTTACGAGAGGAATTAGAGGTACTTACATATATATAGTTGACGAAAATCTTAGAAATTATTTCGAAAAAGTTATTGGAATTGAGACTGTAAAATCTAGTCCAGTTGTAATTACAAAGAAAGTTGTATCGCCGTATACGGTTGAAATGGTAAGTATTCCACTTGTTGGATCAGCTCCTTGTGGTGGACCGATATTAGCTGAGGAAAATATTGAGGAATATATTGAGGTTGAAAAAAGTAAAATAAAGCCAGGTGCAAAATATTTTATATTAAAAGCGGACGGTGATTCTATGAACCTTGTAGGAATTAATGATGGGGATCTTGTTTTGTGTCGATTTGCAGAAAAAGGAGAAACTGGTGATAAGGTAGTTGCTTTGCTTGGAGGTGAAAATGTGACAATTAAATATTATGATAAAAAAGACGGATTAAGAATCTTGTTGCCAAAAAGTACAAATAAGACTCATCAACCAATAATTCCAGAGGAAGGCGATAGTGTCCAAGGTATAGTTCAAGAGGTAATTGATAGAGCAGAAGGGTGATATTATTAATCTAAATTAAAGCTAGATTGTTCAAAATATAAATTATGAAACGAGAATACTATTCTAATTCAATTGCTCTTTTTATAAAGTCTGATGTAGATGATATACTCGGTAAACTAACAAGAAGTAGTGATTTTGATTTAGGGCAAAACCAGCGAGATGCTTGGATTGAAGAAATTAATGTCTTACAAAAAGTCTTGGCTTCTTATTCTGGTTCAATATATTTTGAGTATTCCATTCCAAGAATGGGGAAGAGAATTGATATTGT
>CAZGFB010000038.1:0-4975 GCA_964525175.1 uncultured Candidatus Saccharibacteria bacterium
AGTTGTGTATTAATTCGTTTCTTTGTTTGTGTTTAATACTTTTACCTGAACATACGTACCCGTTCCTGTTAGGTACGTATGCTTTATGAAATTGTCAAAGATACATCTCTAAAACTTTCGAAAACAAAAACCGCTCGTTCAAGCGGTTTTTCTAAACACAAAAGTGTCTAGGCTAGCCGCTTGTGTTTTGGGGTTTTTGTTAACATATTAGAGTGCCCGTTATTATATACAAAAGAGTTTTTATGTCAACACTTTTTAAGTGAGTATAAACTTGGGCAAATAAAGGGCTATAAATAAGCATATTTTTGACTAATTCAACAAAATTACCGCCAAATATATGGCGGTAATTTTGCTTAAATTCCAATTATTCAATTATTTATAGCCTTAAAATAACACTTCCTTTATTTTCGACTAGACTGAACCTTTATGCCTCTAGCCAATAGATTGCCTAAAGTAGTCAGATCTAGCGAACTCAATGTATTATTTGGTTTAGGAACTTTATTTAGCAAAGCTGTAATCTTAAGACGTGAGTCCCCCTTAAACTTATCGAGGAAGAGCTGTCTTTCTGCTTGATTCATTTTTCGAAAAGCTCCATATACTTCCCATCCAACATGTCTATCGATAATTTCCTTTTGTATTGGAACAGAATCCATTGGGTTGCCAATCGTGTATCTCGTATCAGCCTGATCCTTATGTGCAAAGAAATAAAACTGTTTTCCAATATCCCACATTGCCCAAGACTTACTTTTACCGAAAGTACTGCTACTTATCCCCAAATCCGCAAGTGTCTTTTGACATTTTTTAACCATATCATTTGCCAACTTTTCAATATTTTCCATTTTCCACTTTCTATTCATCACAACCAACGCTTCTGAATACTTTCTTGAGCTCTCGCTAGTTTTAGCCCATTCCAAAGTTTTTCTTTTCAGTTCATCTGTAAGTTCTGAATCCTGATACGAAATTTCATTAGAAATTATTTCAGATACTTTTTTGTTTTCTTCTTCAGATAATTTCGAAAGGTCCAAAGCAGTTTCTGGGCTTGCCTCAGGAGTATCGGCTGGCTTTTTTGTGCTACTTTTTTTATCTCCTTCACTCGCTTTTTTAGACGCACCAGTTTTTTCTTTAGAAGCAAGTTTTGGAACCTTATCGCTCTCCTTATTTATTTTCTTGTCTTTATCTTGTTCTCCCTCTTTTGTCTTCTCAAGCGGAGTTCTTGGAACCAATGGAATTACGGGTGGCAGAACAATGTCAGAACTTTTTGGCATCTCAATTTTTATATTTACATTTTTCTTAAGATAATCATCTATTTTAGAACCTCCAGCATTAATTGTTTTTACCCCTTTACCTTCTTCGGTCGCACACATCACAAATTCTTTCACACCATTTTTCGAACCCATCTCTACTCCAACTTCCACATATCTAGCATCACAAATTATTTCTCCATTTGGAGCCTTATGGAATAATTGCCCAAGAATTGGATCTTTAGGGTCGACATCAAATGTCATTTTACCGCCTTCATATTTAATTGGAACTTCTACAGGGTGCCCTTGTGTACTATGAGAAAGAGAGAATAATGCTTTCAATTTTCCTTCCTTTGCGAGTTCCACAGGGTCGATATGACGTCCGTTAAATGTTGATCCGGAACTATTCATTTTTACAGCATATTCATAATGGCCATTTTTTTCCACAGGGTCCCAAAGTTTTAATTCATTTTTATCAGGGCGAACAGTACCATTGTCTGCCCAACCAAGTCTTTTTATTTTAGCCAATTTGTCAGAATGTTCATTTGCAAAATCCTGAACATTAACAGCTTTCCCTCCAGCAACTGCTCCTGAAGTTACAGAACTTGCAACATTATCAACTGATGTATTCATATGAAAACCAGCTTTTTCGAGCGACGCCAAAGAATTCGCTGTAAAGTTTCCAGTACTTTGATCAATTTCAATATTACTTACAACACTTTTCCCATTTAGGAATACATCATAAACTCCTACTTTATTTCCTGCTGGATTTAATTCATATCCTTCCGGTAAAGAAATGAAAGAGTTTACTGTGGTATGCATATCATGAGCCACACCTGCAACAAGAGCAGTGCCTAGGGTTTCCTTTCCAGGAAGAACAGTTTCCACACCTTGAGGAATTCTATTCATACCAAAAGCTTCTGCAATTTTTTCTCTTGCCCATTCTAATGATGTAACTTTGCCACTACTGCCCCCTTTACCCATTACACCTTCAACAACACCTTGTTGTTCATTCCAAAATGATGCGACCTCCTGCCCCACCACTCCAAAGGTAATTCCTGTAACCGCTCCCGTGGCCATCGCTTGTATAACACGTTTTCTTTTTAATTTATTAAATACAGCATCTCTCTCATTTATTCCACCTTGACCCTTAACAAGTAAATCTTCTGTAACTTTATTCAAAGCATTCATTTTATCTTCAAAAGAACCGAGGGTTGAGTCTTTAGCAAAAGCATCTTTCAGCATTATTTTTGCTTTATATCTTTCCAAGTCCAAATTCGTTCGCTCAACTTCAATCATAGACTCATCACTAAAACCAATGAGGTCAATTTTACCTTTATCAGAAAGTGCAATCCTAGAATCGATTTGAGAGATTCTTGCCATAATGCTGTCTATTTCATTTTTACCAAGAACTTTTTCTCTTTCCAAACCACCAACAGTTTCAAAAAGCATATTATGTAAATCATCCTTCTCTGTTTTTGCATTCAACATATTATATGAAGAAGCTTCAAGCTCAGCCCTTCTTGGTGCTCGAGAGGGATCAAACGTTCTACCTGAAGCCATTGCTCTAGAATGTTCTGCTCTATCTCGTTTTATAGCTTGATTTTCTCGAACTCCTGCAATACCTGAAGCTAAGACAACTCCTCCGGCAAGCCCCATCGCAGCGCGCGCACCTTTTCCTGTTCCGATTTTTGTAAGAATTAATGCTGTAGAAACTCCTGCAGCAATTGTTGTTTCGTTGAAAAATCTTCCCACCCATGTACTTGAAAGTTCTTTAACTCTTTTATCCACCCAAGAGTAATGCTCTTCGGTACGAACTCCAGTTTTTGCATTTCCTAATGTTAATTCAAAATCAAGATCCAAATCTGAAAGAGCTTTACCGTGCTCAACTTGCCCTCGAATTTCTTTTGCAAATTCAAAAACATTATCTGCGACATTAATCGCGTTAAATGAGCCATCTTTATTTTTGAAAATTTCCGAATATATTCTGTCTCGTTCAGCCTTAAAATCTAATTCTGCTTGAGCTGGATCGCTCGATGACGCATAATTTTTAATCGCTTCTTGAAGCAAAGATTCTGCTTGAGCTTTTTTTTCAGGTGGCACACCACCAACACTTTCACCAGCATCAAAGTGGATTAATTCAGGAGCATCCATTAAAAATCTTTTTAGAATTGATTCTTTTATTTCACGATCTTTTGATCCTGATGTATCAGATTCAGAAAAGGCACTTCCAGAACTCATGAGTTCATTTTTAATTTTTCTCACTTCTTTTGCTCTATAATAGTCGGCACCCCAATTATGCTTCCATATTTTTTTGAAATATCCAGAGAGCCCTTTGAGGCTGTCTTTTTCAGCAGTCATTCTTTCTGCAGCAAGATCCTGCGCTCGCTTTTCAATTAGATCTGTATTAACAGCTCCAAGACTTCTTCTTCTTTTTTCATAATGAGAGATATCAGGCTCCACATCGACATCTTTTGGAATAGATGCGTCAGCTTGTGGTTCAGCATTAGGACTTAAGTCTAAATTTTTATCAACAACAACAGGCTCTGCACTATCGATAGGAGCTAAGTTCAAACCTTTATCATCTGCACTAATCACAGCTTCGGAAGTAGAAGCTAAATTCAAATCTTTATCAACAGGAATTGGCTTTGCTCCAGCAATAGAAGCTAAATTCAAATCTTTTTCACCTGTATCAACTTTTGTTCCAGCAGTAGAACTTAAATCTAAATTCCTATCACCTACATCAACAGTTGCAGAAGGGTCTAGTTTTAATTTTCTTTCAACTTCAGCAGACTCCGCCCCAGCGGTAGAAGCTAGGTCCAAATTTTTATCCCTCATAGCAGGCTCGGCTCCAGAAGTAGAGGCTAGATTCAAATCTTTTTCACCTGCGTCAACTTTTGTTCCAGCAGTAGGAGCTAGGTTCAAACTTTTATCATCTGGACCAGCTGTTGTTCCAGCAGTAGAACTTAAATCTAAATTCCTATCACCCACACCAGCAGTTGCAGAAGCGTCTAGTTTCAATTCTCTTTCACCTCCAACAGACTCTGGCCCAGCCGTGGGAGCTAAGTTCAAACCTTTATCTCCCTCAATAGGTTTTGTTCCAGCAGCAGGACTTAGGTCTAAATTTTTATTCCTCACACCAGCAGTTGCAGTCGGATCTAATTTTAATTTTTTATCACTGGCATCAATCACAGCTTTAGCGGTAGAAGCTAGATTCAAATTTCTATCGCCCCTATTATCTTTTACCCCAGCCGTAGGATCTAATTTCAATTTTCTTTCCCCTGTACCAGTTGTTGCGGAAGGATCTAGTTTTAATTTTTTATCACCTTTATCAGCTTTTGTTTCTTTGACAGCTTTAGGTTTTACTTCTTTTGCAATTTTTTTACTATCAACAATCACCTCTTTCGGTTTTGTAATTTTTGGTTGAGAAACAGAAGTTACCTCAACTGCTTTTTTATCAGAAGGAGTTTGAGTAGCTGTTGTTGTTTTTGTACCCTTATCAACATTCTCTATTTTTTCTGATTTAAGAGCAGAAACAGGAATAGGCTTTCGTACAAAATCAATGACTGGTTTTGGTTTTGGTGAAGTGTCAGCGGCTACTTCTTTAGGTTTAGCAGGACTACTTTCATTTTCTATAAGCTCTTCCACTTTATCCCTAAGACCCAAAACATCTGTGACAGCCTCATATATAGATGTCGAAAGTGGATTTTCCCGAATCTTCATTCTGACACTTG
>CAZGFB010000038.1:5075-7646 GCA_964525175.1 uncultured Candidatus Saccharibacteria bacterium
GCCTCATATATAGATGTCGAAAGTGGATTTTCCCGAATCTTCATTCTGACACTTGTAATAATACTCCGTAAGTTTTTTGCGGAGAGAAATGCATTTTTTGTTTGAATCCCACCGATCTCATTAAGCACAGCAAAAAGTCGCTCGAAGTTTTCACACTTTTTTATTTTCAATGCTTTAGAAGCATCACTTTCTACTTCAACAGGTTTTGGAGCAGGCTTTTCTTCGGGTTTTTCTGAAGGTTTAATGGCGGGAACTTCCGGTTTTTTTCCATTAATAAGACGAACCACAGCTGATCTTATATTCAAAGATCGTGTAATCCGATCTGCCATATATGGAAGAAAAAATTTTATCTTTCTTAATTCTTCAATTATATTTATTATCTCTTCAGCTGGTACAAGTCTACCCGCAGATTCAATAGCCACTTCTTTTCTAAGTATTGAATATAATTCATCAAAACTTTCACACTTTAAAATTCTTTCAGCGCTTGAAAGATTCTGATCCTCCTCATTCGTATTTTTTGGTTTTGTAACTTTGGGTGCAGGGGCACCCCCCTGCCCTTGTGATGGCAAGGCGGGATTTTTCTCATTATTTGGTATAAAAGATTCTGTCATATACAATCAATTATTTACCTAAATAAATTTCACGAAAACGGGCAAGTTCGACAGCTATAAGAGCTTCTATATCAGGAATTTTTTCTTTACAGAATTTTTGAACATCTTCATCCTTTGCATTTTCATCCATAAGCCTTTCAAATTCAACGATATTCGCTTCTGGCATATTTTGAACAATAATCATATTCAGTCTATCTTCAATACGATTTAATAAATCATTTTTCATTTCCGCAAGCATGCGAGAGTCTAGATCACCCAAACCTTTTTCCTCAATTAGAGATTCTATAAATGTATTGAGATTATGCATAATAAGATTTTTAAATTTAATATGCATATATTATATAATTAAAAGCAATTAGGCGCTAGGCTCTAGCATCTAGTTTATAACGCAAAAGAACTTTTCCTGTGGAAAAGTTCTTTTGTTTTTTTTGATTTAGCTAGAGCCTAGAGCCTAGTCGCTAAAGCCTAAAATTATCTCTTCGATATCTCTCCTCGTAGCTTCTCTACATACTTTCCTGCTGCTTCCTGTCCACCAAGACCAAATGAAAGCCCTAATGCAAGTGAAAGTGCAATTACAACACCTGTAAATAGTGTTTGAAGTACTGCAGGTGCAATACCTAGCTGTGATAGAGCTGCAAAGAATGCAACAATCCAAATAGCCCACTTAGCAATTGTTCCTAGGAAGTTTGCTGAAGACACGCCAGCAGCTTGTATACCACCAACAACAGTCTTTCGAACAGCCTCAGCCAATACAGCTGCTACCATAAGAATAAGAACTGATGCAATAACGTTTGGAAGGTATCCTAACACTACGCCTTTTAGGAAATCATTAACCTGTGTAAGGCCAAGGATCTCAAATGAAGCAATAAGGAAAGCGATAACAACAAACCATCGCACAAGCTCGCCAACAAATTTACCTGAATTTAGACTGAAACCTGACTTCTTAACAGCGTCTTCTACGCCTGCTGCTTTCAATGCTCCGTCCACTCTGATAAGTTTGAAAAGCTGTTCTACAACTTTCGAAAGTGATGCGCCTACAACCCAGCCGATAATGAAAATTATAACGGCTATTAAAAGTGCTGGTACAAAACTAGCAAAACCTAACCAAAGGTTTGCGAATGATTGTGAAAGCACTGAACCCCAAGTCTGCAATATCATAATATTGTATTAATGAATTATTTATAACTCCTTTATTATATCATAGTTTTTTTTAGCGCAATAGCAGGAACTCAGAATTAAGAATTATGAATTAAGAATTAAGAAAGGCTCAAAATTCGAGAAAATGCCGGACCTGAAAGGTCCGGCATTTTCCTAATTCCTAATTCATAATTCTTAATTCTACTTACGACACCCCCATCTTATCCAAAACCACCTCATGGTTAAAGTCTAAAATATCACGCACTAGCTTGTCATACATGTCTACCCTATATTTAAAATCCTCCGTATCAAAAGATGAATATCTCAGTTCTCTACCCATCTCCGCTTCCATAGATTTTATAGCTGTTTCAAGTCTGGCCTTACTTAGAGCATCCCCCACCACCAAAATATCTATTCTCGAATCAAAATCCTGAATAAACACACCAGTGATAACAACAAATTTTAGCTTTCCTGCTTTAGAAAGTTTCGAAACAATTTCATTATGAGAAAATGGAGCTGTTTTAATGAGAAGTTGTTGCAAAGCACCAAGTAGCGGAAAATCTGGATTCACAAACCACCCCTCCACCCTCTTTTTAACAGTCTTACCATGTTTTTCAAATTCTTTAAAAAACGACCTCTTTTTAATGAGATTAATTTTCTCCAAACTTGCAATCTCCCTGCGCACATCAGACGACGAAGACTTCGAGCGCTCCGAGATAGTATCTTTATCAAAGATATCTCTCTGATTAAAAAGAAACAACTTAATAATTTTTACTTTTGCCGAACTGCCAAATAGCCGTTCAAGTATTTCTGTCTTATTCAT
>CAZGFB010000039.1:0-7279 GCA_964525175.1 uncultured Candidatus Saccharibacteria bacterium
TTTCTGCAAAATCAATGCTTCCATATTTTAGAGATTATATTAATAAAGATTTAAAGATTATTTATGGAGAAAGATAACACGATCTATATTTTTAAATAAATGGAAAAATTAAAAGATTACTCATTTGGAATTATTCCAATATATAAGCAGAACGAGGAAGAAAATAGGTTCTTAATAATTGAAGGTAAAAATGGAAAGGCTTGGGGATTTCCGAAGGGACACACAGAGGGTGATGAGAACGAAATTGAAACAGCTAGAAGGGAATTATTTGAGGAGACAGGAATTAAGAACGTTCAATTGATTGAAGGTTTAAGATATGCTGAAAATTACGACATCGTGAGAAAGGGTGTTTCTGTCAGTAAAACTGCGGTATTTTATGCTGGGTTCGTGCAAAACAATAATGTTGTTGTTCAGGAGGATGAAATATCAAATTTCAAATGGGCGACATATGAAGAGGCTTTAAATACTTTTTTGCATGAGAATCCAAAGAGAATTCTTGTAAAATTGGTGAGTGATTTAAAACGATTAGAAAATTCTTCCGACTGGATTCCGGCCTCCGCCGGAATGACAGAGGGTGCGGAATGACAATACAGGTGCAAGGCGAGGATGACAGAGGGGACCATATTTGATATTATATGGAAACTAGTCCCGTTAGAAATCCTAGTGTTATAGACGGGTGAGCGTGTAAAGTCGTATATAGTCGAATAAAAATAGATTAACAAATAATAAACAAACGGAAATGTAACCATTTCCTATTTCTAACGGGATGAATAAAATCTTACTTTCGGGGGTGAAACCTACGGGCCGACCACATATCGGTAATTATTTTGGTGCAATGAAGCAATTTGTTGATTTGCAAAATGAATACGATTCGAGAATATTTATCGCCGATTTACATGCTTTGACCACAACCCAAACGACTTTTGATGCTCAAAACTCGACTGGGCAAGCTGCTCTTGAGCTAAAACAAAACACGATTGGTGTTGCACTAGACTATCTTGCTATTGGGCTTGATCCAAAAAAATGTTTAATATTTAAGCAATCTGATGTTCCCCAAGTTACAGAACTTTGTTGGATTTTTGATTGTATAACAACAATGCCTTATCTTATGCGAGCCCACTCATTTAAAGATGCGGAAGCAAAAAATAAAGAGATAAGTGGTGGAACATTTAATTATCCAATGCTTATGGCTGCAGATATTCTGATTCAAGATTCAAATGTGGTGCCTGTGGGTCAAGATCAAAAACAACACGTTGAATTTGCTCGAGATACTGTGGAAAAATTTAATAGAATTTTCGGAGAAACTTTTGTTATGCCTGAATCATTGATTTTAGACGATGTGGCTGTGGTGCCCGGAACAGATGGACAGAAGATGAGTAAAAGTTACAACAATACAATTCCACTTTTTGCTACAGATGAAGAAATACAAAAAGCAGTGATGGGTATTGTGACAGATTCGAGTGGTGGTATTCCAAAAAATGTTTACGCAATGCATTCACTTCTAAGAACTAAAGAAGAGTTGGATGAAATATACGCTGAGAATGAAGGTAAATATAAAATTCTCAAAGACTTGCTTGCAGAAGATATGAAAAACTTTATTCGACCACTTCGAGAAAAACGAACAGAGCTAGAAAAGAATTTGCCTGAAGTTTTGAAAATGCTAAAAGAAAATGGCGAAAAAGTACGCGAAATCGCGGAGAAAAAAATGAAGGAAGTGAGGGAGAAGATTGGGGTTAGTTTGTACTAATGAAAAATATCATAAAACTAATAAAAAATATCATTCGGGCAACTGGGATGAGCTTTAAATTTACGCCACTATTTACGGCGCTTATTTTTGTTGCTGCTATCACAACAAGTCTTTTACCTCTATATCAAGCAAAGCTCATGGGGGATATTGTTAATGCGCTTGTTGATGCATTGAAAACAAATCCTGCACAGACCACTCTTTTTCTTCTTGTGATTACATATGCTTCGGTGTGGGCAATAAGTAACATAATCAGCTCTATTAGAGTATATTTGGATAAACGTTGGACGCTTGAGCTTGAACAAGGTTTGGAGCTTACTGTTTTGAAAAAGCGCGCAGAAATTGATCTTGGTCACTATGAAAAACCAGAATTTCAAAATCTTTTGCAAAGAGCATTTAATAGAAATATTTGGCCTGTCTATAATTTAGTCGATACAAACTATCGTACGATTAGTAACCTCGCTGTGATTATTGTATCTTCGATTATTACTAGTAAGTTAAATATGGAAGTATATTTAGTCGTTGTGCTATCATCGATCCCGTCATTTTTTGTAAACTTGAAATATGGTCACGAAACATGGAGTATGTGGGCAGAAAATAGTCCTCGACAAAGAAAATTTGCACATATACGAAATCATATACAAAGTAGAACTGGTGTAGTGCAAACAAGAATACTACAAGCAAGTGAAAAACTATTAAAAATTGCTAGAAACATACTTGGTTCGTTTAAAGAAGATCAAAAGAGAGTTGATGTCAAAAAACTTTGGTTTTCTATTGGTGCAAACATAATTAGTGGTGTTGGTTATGCTTATGCATTTTGGATCATAGTATTTTCAGTTTCTGGCAATGGATCAAATGTTGGTTCTGTTGTTTTTCTTGTAAGTGCTCTAGGTCAACTTGTTGGTTCTATAAATGGATTTCTTACTGATACAGCTAGTCAGTTTGAGAGAAATCTTTATGTAAGTGATATCTTTACTGTATTAGATACAAAACCTTTTATTCAAAGAGCGCTTCATCCGAAAAAATTGAAATTAACTGAGGCGCCAACAATAGAGTTGAAAAATATTTCTTTTAAATATGATTCATTAGACGAGTGGATTTTAAAGGATGTTAATCTCACTATAAAACCTGGAGAAAAAATTGCATTGGTAGGAGAAAACGGTGCGGGTAAGTCAACACTCGTAAAACTTTTGGCACGTATTTATGACCCAACCGAAGGTGAGATTTTAATTAATGGAATAAATTTAAAAGATATTGATCCTGATGAATGGGGTTCATATATGTCGATGTTGCTTCAAGATTATATGACTTATGATTTTAGTGTTAATGAGTCTATTGGAATGGGAAGGCCAGATGAATCAATAAATAAAAAGTGGGTAAAACAATCGGCACAATTTTCTGGTGCTCATGATTTCATTGAAAGATATAGTAAAAAATATGAACAGCAATTAGGTAAAGAATTTGATGGGGGAATGGAACCATCAAAAGGCCAGCGTCAGAAACTTGCAATTGCTCAAACGATTTATCGAAGTGGCTTTGTGATGATTTTAGATGAGCCGACAGCAGCTATTGATGCTTTATCTGAAAAAATGATTTTTGAAAAAATGGAAGAAGCTTCTGGTAAAAATACACTTATTGTTATTACTCATAGATTTAATACAACTCAGGATGTTGATAGAATTGTGGTATTGGAAAGAGGTGTTGTGCTCGAAATTGGAAGCCATAAAGAGTTGATAAAAGAAAAAGGTTTATACAAGAAAATGTTTGATGCACAGGCAGATTCATTTAAATAATTTTCCAAGGTCTCCCCTTGGAATACTACCTATTAGTGACGGCCGTCACTAATAGGTAGTATTTGTAATAGTAACTTTTAGACTTGCTAATAATCAAATTTAGAGTACTATTTTTGTGGATTTGTATCGGCGTTAAGCTGAGTCCAAAACTTAACCACACTCGTTTATGAAAAGTCTAGAAGGTTTGACTGTTGTTTATCCAGACGGTAAAAGTGTTAACTACAAGGATTTTGTGTCTGATCCATTCATTCTCGACTTGGCCACTTGCTTAGGTCCAGAGGGGAAAGGGATGACTTGGCGCCTCACTCCTTTACCGGAAGGATGGGACGTCCCTAAAATCACTCACACCCTCTCCTTAATTGGCGACTTTGTCAGCGGACAAAGGAGTGAACAAGGATTGATACTGCAAGGTAGTTCAACGCAGCGCTGGAGATTTATTCATGTTGGGACAAGTGTTTTGTTCACTCTTGGAGTTCAGGATTTGGTTGTTGTTCGCGACACAGGCGATTCGGATAATGCTCTTGAGGGCGGATACACCAGAATACACGAAGTATTGTTCTCCTATGTTGATGAAGAAAAAGGACTATTGACCTACGACACCCTGTCATTTTCATCTGTCGCATTAGGGAATTATCAAAAGAATCTCGGAATAACCCCAGCAGAAGTTCCGCGAGGTCCGCACAGTCGTCATATAAATAATATGGGAATTATTCATGATGAAGAGTGCGAAGAACTTACCGGACGTGGAGTATATGTTGCCTATGTGCCAGATCCAATAAGTGGATTAGCTCAGTATCATTGGGGGCAACACCTTAAGGATGTTTTATAATTGCCAATTACTCAAAAGCTCGAGGCTAATCCCCCCGAGTTTTTTTCTTGCATAGTTTTGAGGTCGTGGTATTCTTATATTCAAGAGCTTTGAAGCCGATGCCTAAACCAGATTGTTCTGGTCGGTGTACGACACGGTGGAGCTTGGGGAAGAAAACTGGCCTGCAAGGGCCTTGTGGGCCTCTAGAATGGCCTAGGTGATTAGAACCCCACGGGAGGCCCGTAATAGCTTAAAGAGTGATTTTAAGGTGTTTATAAACCTTAAAATAAGTATGGTGGTACCGCGAATTTTCTTGACCGTTCACATAGTGAAATAGGTTGAAAGATCGTCCATATAAGTATGTTTTTTATTAAGCATATTTGTGTGGGCGTTTTTTGTTTAATTATTAAAATTAACTTGGATCCCCGGGAGTACCCGAGGATGACAAAAAAATTGGAATGTAATGATTAATTTTACATTTTTAATTTTAAATTTGAAACATGGAAAGAACATATATAAAAGACTTAGGAAAAAGTGAGGGGCAGGAGGTGATTATTAAAGGTTGGGTGGATGTGCGTCGAGACCAAGGTAAGCTTGTATTTTTTGATTTCCGCGATATGAGTGGAAAAGTACAAGGCGTGATTTTGCCAAACCAAACAGAAGCTCACGAAGTTGCAAAAGATGTGCGACCTGAGTGGGTTTTGGAAGTGCGTGGAAAAGTAAACAAACGACCAGAAAAAAATATTCAAGCCGATAAACAAAATGGCGATATTGAATTAGAGATTTTTGGAATAACTGTTTTGGCCGAAGCAAAAGAATTGCCATTTTCTTCTGATGCAGATTTAAACTTAGATACTTTGCTCGACTACAGACCTTTGACTCTTCGCCGAGAAAGAGAACAAAATATTTTCCGAACCCAAAATGTAATTATGGGGGCCTTTCGTGAATATTTAGACGGTCAAAACTTTACAGAATTTCAAGCTCCAAGAATTGTGGGTGATGATGCCGAAGGTGGTGCGGGAATCTTTAAGATTGAATATCTTTATGGACACCCAGCATATCTTTCAACAAGTCCACAGCTTTACAAACAAATGATGACAGGAGTTTTTGAAAGAGTATACACAACTGGTCCACAATTCCGAGCGGAGAAACATGCAACAAGTCGTCACTTGAATGAGCTTACAATGCTCGACTTCGAAATGGCATTTATAAATGACCATACAGATGTTATGAAAATGATTGCTGGTACCTTGCGACACATATCTTTGGCAGTAAAAGAAAAAGCTAAAAAAGAATTAGAATATTTTAAAGTTGAAGCACCGATGGCACCAGAAGTTTTCCCTTCAATGAAGTTACGAGAAGCTCAAGAGCTTATTAAAAAAGAAACAGGTAAAGATTGTACAAATGAGCCTGACTTAGATCCAGAGGATGAGCGATGGCTTTGTGAGTATGCAAATAAAAATCTTGAAAGTGACTTTATTATCATTACACATTATCCAACTTCAAAACGTCCGTTCTATACAATGGATGACCCAGAAGATCCGGGATTTACAAAAAGCTTCGACGTTCTCTTCCGCGGTGTTGAGATTGTTTCAGGAAGTCAGAGAGTTCACAACTATGAAATGCTTATTGAGAAAATGAAAAGTAAAGGACTTAATCCTGATAAGTTTGCCTTTTATCTTATGGCCTTCAAATATGGTCTTGCACCACATGGAGGAATTGGTTTGGGCCTTGAAAGACTTACCGAAAAATTCCTAGGTGTTGAGAATGTGAAAGAGGTAACACTTTTCCCGAGAGATATAAATAGAATTGACACTTTGTTGTCGAAATAATCCATTAACCTATTCGCGCGAATAGGCGAATAGATTTCGGGGTTAAATACAAGAAAAAAAGTGAAAGTTAAGAGCTTTCACTTTTTTGATGATGGCGGTGTAGCTTTAGGTTTAGAAATCTTTTTCAGCATTTCTTCACCGAATGCTTTGAGATCTGCAAGGTTTTCATCCCATGTTGGTATCAATGAGGAGGATGCCCGATCGCGGATCTTCTTTAATCGTTGACGTCTTTTGCTAATGAACATAATAGTTTTCTTTCTTTATACAGGTTACCA
The DNA here is from genome assembly GCA_964525175.1 of uncultured Candidatus Saccharibacteria bacterium. Lineage (GTDB taxonomy): Bacteria > Patescibacteriota > Minisyncoccia > Phycocordibacterales > CAIZIN01 > CAIZIN01. The sequence goes on from CAZGFB010000039.1 coordinate 6,453, forward strand.
CTTTGTACATTTTGTGCAAATAAAGCATGGAACATGAATCACATAACATATATCCTGTTCCATGCTCCATGTTTTATGTTACAATAGTCACACATATGGATGAGTATAAGGTAAAAACCCCAGTATTTGAGGGCCCACTTGAGGCTCTTTTGGGTATGGTTGAAAAGAGAAAACTTTTCATAAATGATATTGCTCTTTCGCAGGTTGCCGACGACTACATTGCCTATGTACAAAATATTCAGAATGAAAAGGGATATCCAATGGCTGAGGTGGCACAATTTATTCTCATTGCCTCAACTCTTCTTTTGATTAAATCAAAATCACTTCTCCCAACACTTACTCTTACAGAAGAAGAACAACATAGCGTGAGCGATTTGGAATTACGTTTGAAAATATATCAAAGACTTCGCACAGCAAGTGAAGCCGTGGCAAATCGTTTTGGAAAAAATGTGATGTTTGCTCCGCTGGATAGAAAAAATGATGTACGGGTTTTTACACCGGACAAAGATACAAATACTCCATCACTTCTTCAGTCAATTAAAAATATTTTAAAAAACTTACCTAAGAAAGAATTCATTCCACAAGCTGTGGTGCAAAAGGTTATGAGTTTGGAAGAAATGATCGGTAAGCTTACAGAAAGGGTTAGTTCGAATCTCAGAATGTCATTTAGCAGATTTGCCGGTGAACACAAGGGGCACAAAGTTCATATTATTGTTAGTTTTCTGGCTATGTTAGAATTGGTAAAAAACGGTATAATACAAGTAAAGCAAGATAAAGATTTCGGAGAGATTGAAAGCACGCCGAAAATGGAAGGGAAAAACCTGACG
>CAZGFB010000040.1:0-7088 GCA_964525175.1 uncultured Candidatus Saccharibacteria bacterium
CAGGAATATCTAATTCTTTTTTCAATCGCTCTTCAATATAAAAACAATTTGGTGCGGAAATATCTTCCAAATTAATTCCTCCAAAAGTAGGAGCTAGAGCCTTAACTATTTCAATAATTTTTTCTGGGTCTTGAGTATCGAGGCAAATAGGAAAAGCATCCACATTTGCAAACTCTTTAAATAATATTGCCTTTCCTTCCATCACTGGCATCGCAGCGTATGGTCCTATATTCCCTAGCCCGAGAACTGCTGAGCCATCTGTGACCACAGCAACAGTGTTTCCGCGCATAGTATATTCGTTCACATTCTTTTTGTCTTTATGTATCAAGCGACAAACTTCAGCAACTCCAGGGGTATATGCAGTAGAAAGATCCACCTTTGTTTTAAGCGGTACTTTTGATCTTATTTCCATTTTCCCTTTAAATTTCTTGTGTAATGCTAAAGCTTTCTTGTTGTAGTCCATGTTTCAAATGTAAAATGAATAATTAAAAATGTAAAATTATATTCTTCGGTATTGTCATCCTCGCGAATGCGGGTGAGAAAGTACGGGTGTACTTTCGCAAGGCCGGAGCGCGACGGCGCGAGGCGAGGCCTACATGATTATTCACCAGAATAATACATGGGGATCCAGGCCAATCAATCTTCGCCATATAGAATCCACGTTGTCTGTTGAATTGAATCTTTATCACCAAGGATTTCAATTACCTTGTCTGCTTCTTCTTTAGTAAGTTTATACTTCTCAATAAATACAGAAGATAAATTTACAAGAATTCTATCTTGTAACTTCTGAAATTTAATTCCCTCATCTCTCATCATTTGTTCAATTTCCTCTGGGGAAGAAAAATACCCTTCGGGTCTTTTAATTTTTTCTATGCCACCAAAAACTAGTTTATGTACCCTATCTTGCCATTCATCACTTTTTTCTGCGCCGGCATGTTGAATGATTGCGAACTTTTTGCAAACCCTATGAAGTTCTCTTAATATTTCATTTTGTCTTTCTGGAAAATTCCATTGAAGCACATATCTAGATAAAACAATATCAAATTCTTTATCTTCAAACGGCATTATAGCAGCATCGCCAATTTCTCTATTCTTAACTGATTCATTCGACAAAATCGCTTCAGTGTCTGTATCTATACCAGTAGATTCAAATGTATATTCCTCGCCTAATTCTGCCAAAATAGCATGGAGTAATTCACCACGAAATGCACCAACATCCAAGAGTTTGTAAGGCTCAGATCTCGGTTTCAGTAGGTTTCTAATAATACTAGCAAAATATACAGCAGATTCTGAATAAAGTTTTTTTACTGTTTCATTTTCTGTCTTCCCTGAGAATACCTCGTCAGCGCCATTCCCTTGTTTTCCTATTACATTTTCCATTCAATCAATTATAGCCAATTCGCGAATATTCCACAAACTCTCTTGAGTGTCATTCCAATGGAGGCTGGAATGACAGAAAATTATCTTACACTCATGTAATACCTCTTGAATTCCTCGGGTATTCTTTCAATAGAATATCTCAAAGCGGTGCGGGGCATGGTTTTTGCGTGTTTTTTAAGAAAATCATGCAATAGCTTTTCATCTTTTTTTCCAACCTCACGGAGGGTCCAGCCAACTGCTTTATGTATTAAGTCATGCTTGTCATGTAAAAGAATTTCTGCAAGTTTTAAAGAATCTGAATAATCTTTTTCTCGAATAAAATAGAAAGTTGAAATTATTGCAATTCTTTTTTCCCAAAGATTTTTTGAATTTGCAAGTTTATACAAAAGACTTCTATCTTTATCAAACAAATACGCACCAATAATTCGAGGACATGTCACATCCACCAAATCCCAATTATTTATATATTTAATATTTTTAATATAGAAATAAAAAATCATTTTTTGATTTTTTAAATCTTTACCCTTTGTTGCCTTTTCGTATTTATAGGTCAAAATTAAAAGAGCTGTTAGTCTACATTCATGAATGCCACTACTCAACAATTCTTGCAATTCAACAAATGAAGAATCAATATGTTCCTTTGCTATCTTTCTTTGTTCAGGAACATTAATACCCCAAAAAATATCCCCTTCCCCATAATCCCCTTTTCCAGTTTTAAAAAAACCTGAAAGAAGTTTGGCTTTTTCTTTGTTTTTTAGTTTTGAGAGTTTGATTTCAACCTGGTTCATAATTTAATTATATCACTCACCCACTAGCTATTCTATTCGGCTAATTCGTGCGAATAAGCCTATAAGAAATTTTCAAAATTTTATTTACCTATTCGCGCGAATAAGGTAAGAGATTTGATTATTAAAAAATCCACAGCCTTGCGAGAGTGGATGTTGAAACAATTTTCTAGGGCTTTTCTGGGTCAGGCATGTTATTGAGCAGGGTCACAAACCTGTTAACAAAGACCTTAACCGATTTTTTTCCAGCTTCTGAATTTATATATGATTCACTAGAAGCCGACTCAGCCTGAATATCTTCGGCAATTTCAGGAAGATTTTTCTTTAGCCACTCTTGTTGCAGTGTAATTTCTTCTTCGTCCGAAAGTTCCTTAACATAACCCTCGTCACCCTCTTGGAGCGGTGCCTCCGGTGGTGCAAAAGTACGCCGGACTAAATCCGCAAACAAGTTCGGTGTCAATCTTCCGAGCATAATGAGTTTTTCACCGAACAGAAATGGCATATTTCCTGCTCGTAAATATATGAAGGACTTTAATTCAAACTCAAACCATCTGTAAAGAACTCCGTACAACAAGTCTGGATATTTTTGGAATAGAGCCATTACCGCTTCAAAATCATCCTCCTTATCAAGTGCAAGCCGATATGTAGCCAAAAACGCTTCATTCATCTCAATTCTGTTCATAGTAGTAATATGGGTTGAATTTCGAATATGTTTTACAAATTAACAATCTGTTTGAATATTAATACAAATACACCGTCAGTCAAGAAAAATGCCGAGCACTACGTGCTCGGCATTTTTCTTGTTTAATTCTTTTGAATTTAGAATTTTGATATTGTTTCGGATTTCGTGCTTCGGATTTCGAATTTTGATCTAAAAACAGACTTGGATCCCCGCTGACTACAGCGAGGATGACAGCAGGAGAGGATCTACTCCACAAACGTTAACGCCTTCCCTGTCTTATCTGCACGGCCGGTTCGGCCGATTCGGTGGACGTAGTCCTCATAAGTCTCAGGTAGGTCATAGTTAATCACGTGAGACACGTTTGGAATATCTAGTCCTCGAGCAGCAACGTCGGTTGCTACAAGCATTTGCACTGTATTGTCTTTAAACAATTTCAGAGCTCGCTGACGTTGAGCATGAGCTTTGTCGCCGTGAATTGAAACTGCTTTGAAGCCTCGGTCGGCCAACATATTTGTTAGCTTTTCTACTCCATGTTTTGTTCGTCCAAAAATCAAAACTTTGTTGAATTCTGGTTGAATCAAAAGATCGTGAAGCATATCAAGTTTTTGTCCGCCTTTAACTCGCACAACATCCTGATCAATACTTTTTGCAGTATCTTGAGTTTTCACAGAAATTCGAATTGGACTTTTTAGGAAGTCATTAATGATTCTTTCAATTTCCGGGCCTAGTGTTGCTGAAAAGAAAAGAGTTTGCCTATCTTTCGGCATTAGTCCCATCACATATTTCATATCATTAATAAATCCCATATCAAGCATTCTATCTGCTTCATCTAAAACGAGATTTCTACATTTTGAAAGATTTAAACTTCTTCGTTCGATAAGGTCTTTCAATCGGCCCGGTGTTCCAATAATAAAATTATTGAAATAACGTAATTCAGAAATTTGCTTTCCAATATACGCACCACCCACGCAACACACAGAAAAAATCTTCATACCTTTTATGAAAGTTTTAAGTTCTTCATCAATTTGAATTGCAAGCTCGCGTGTTGGCGCCATAATAAGCACTTGCTCGTCTGGATTTAAAATTGCTTTGTTGATAAGTGGAATAAGAAAAGCTGCTGTCTTTCCCGTACCTGTATTTGCAATACCCACAACATCTTCTCCTTTAAGAATATGAGGAATTATTTTATCTTGAATTGGTGAAGGGTTTGCAAATTTTTTTGCTAGAACATTCTTTTTCAAAACTTCTTCAATTTTGAAATCTTCAAATGAGTGTTCAGGAACAAAAATATCTACCTCTTCGGTAATAACTGCTTTGTTGATGAATCTTCCAATATCAAGCCTTGGCCCTTTCGAACCTCGTGCCTTTCCACCAAAACGAGGTCTTCCGCCACCAAAGCCACCTCTACCCGCTCCGGGCCTGCCCATTGAGTGCCTGCCAGATTGTGACTGGCTGTTGCCTCCACGTGATCCACCACCAAAACTACCTCGTGATGTCGAGGGTTTACCCGCGAAGGGTCTACTTATATATGTGTCACTTCTTTGTCCTTGTGATGCACTATTTGTTCGGCCTACAGGTGGTCTACTACCATATGAACCAGCACCTGCACTTCTATTTCCGAATGAGCTTGCACCAGAACTTCGTCCACCAGATGATCTGCTAGGAGCTGAGTTATTATTTCTACCGGTAGAAGGTCTAGCGGAAGAATTATTGTTTCTGTTTCCAGAATTTGTTTTACTATACATAAAATTTTAATACTCCTTCTTTTGGAAGGGGTCTTTTTTAAGACTCACTTGTTGTGAGAATATTAGTCTTTAGAGATAACGTAAGGCGACTATGAAATCTCTGAAGTTTCGAAAAGCGTACAATTGTGTGAATTTCTACCAAATAAAGCAGATGACACACCAAAACCAGTGAGATTAACTTACTACCTAATTATATACCTTTTTGGCTTTTTTGTCAATGATTTGTAGTTTGATGCTTCAAATATGCCTTAACTACTGCATAAAAAAGACCCTTACCGATGAAGGTTTGGGTCTGTGATGGTCTGTCAGAATATTTATCGTCTTCCCTCTCTTATTTTGAAACGAGGATCGTCGAGAATCATTCTTTGCTCAGTTGTTATTTGAAATGCGGTATCCCTAAGCTTAAATTCTGTAGTTAAAGGATTTGCGATTTTTCTCCACCCTTCGACACGAAATTCTTCGCAATAAAATTTCCGATACCATTCATTTAGATCCTGAAGAAAATCTGCATTGCCTTTTTGCAACAATTCAAAAAGAAGAACTTTCGGCCCCTCCCATATTGTTGTTTTTTTGTTGGTACTTACATCTTGCTCAACAACTCGAGAAAGAAAACATTCCTTCCACGGTCGCCTTGCGATGATAGATTTTGCTCGTATCCACTCCGCTTCACTATTCCACGTTATGGCAGTGGGTCCAACTTCGTAGTTTGCGCTTTCAAAGACAACACGGTCATTTTTCTTAGGTCTAATGTCTTCAGAGGCGTCAATTTTCATTGCCACTTCACCTACGACTTCTTCAATTAATTTTCTCGCGGAAGAAAGAAGAAAATAATAATCTTTACCGTCTGGTCTTTGTTTATCTGGAGTAATGTATCCATAAAGATTAGCATGACGGTTATCGAAAAACTTTATTCTACCAAACAACGGTTTAAACATATAAAAGATCTTTCATTTTGCTATCTGGTGCACCCTTTGATCGTGCGAAAAATCGCAGAACTGATAGTCTGCGATTATAATTACATAAACAATATTTAAAATCAACTTACACCATTTCTAATTATGATCTTTGTATTTGTCATTCCCATGAAGACGGGAATCCATCTGAAAAATCCAAATTAACTTGGATCCCCGGGATTACCCGAGGATGACAGAAAAGAGGGTTGGTTAATGAGACAATATTACTTGTTTAATGTAAAATCAATAGGATTAAAGCCTTTATTTGCAATCATCTTTTGTACTTCTGGACTTTCGAGGCCAAGTGCCCACGCAGAGAAACCATGAAGCTTATTTAAAGCTATCAAATCAATTTTCTTTGCTATTGATCTACCGTCTTCATACCAAATCGTATATTCTTTCTTTGCTTTTGTATATTTGATATACGGCGCTTGTTCAACTTCCCCGTAACCCTTCGTGACCTTATATGTATTTAAAGTTGTTTTAATACCACTGTATCCTCCAATACTCACGAGCTTACCTGTAGCATCATCCCATTTCCAATAGTAAAAAGGTATGCCGAGAGAAAGTTTTTCTGCGGGAATCAATGTTAAGCTGTGTGCTACAACTTCTTGCATCCACGAATATCTAGCCACAGGGCCTTTTGATTCTGGATCGTCATACGACATCAAACTAATAAAGTCTGTACTATTTGCTAGTGATTCATAATCATAAACACCAATTATTCTTTGCCAAAGATTTTTTGGATAATCTTCTGGGTTTTCAGAAACTTGAGCAATCACCGCAACACTTGATACCAACCCTTCTCTTTTCATTGCCTTACCAAATTTTTTAACAAAAGCAGAAAACTTATCTCGATATGAAAGATCCATTTGTTCAAAATCGAGTTGCCAACCATAGTAATTATATTTCTTTGCTTCGCCAACCAAAAGTGCAATGGAAATATCCTGCATTTTTGGATTATTTAAAATTGTCTTTAAAGATTCTTGTCCAAAACTGCCGTTTGTTACAAGAGGCATTACTTTAACGTCGTTTTCTTTTGCTAATTTTAAAATTTCTGGATTCACACTTCCTAAAAGATTTCCTGATGCTCTAAAAGAATATGTTTGTGGTGCTAAAATATCGACAGAATTTATATTTGCTTTAAATGAGGCCTTCGCATTTTTTCCTTCCTGATAATAAAAAATGCGAGTATAGCTTGCCGAAGTTTTTTGAGAAATTTGATCTGCAGTAATAGCAAAAGAAAAACTTACAGGAATACATAGTATGCAAGCAAATAGAAAAACTTGTAAGTGTAGTGAAATACTTTTCATGCATTTATTATACACCATACGGAGGAATTAAGAATTATGAATTAGGAATTAAGAATTATAAATTAGGAATTATGAATGGATCCATGAACCTATTTATGTTATGTGTTATGTGTTATGTGTTAATTTATAATCTTTTCTCTTTGCATTTCCCACTGAAGTGAGGTTGAATTTTTTTCGAGCATTTGCAGCCGAAAAGCATGGTCTTTTTGTAATCAAAAAGTTTTCGGCGA
>CAZGFB010000041.1:0-7081 GCA_964525175.1 uncultured Candidatus Saccharibacteria bacterium
AGAAGCGTTGAATATCATACCGATTTCCCGTTCGTTATCCGGAATCAATGAAAACTCGACCAGCTCAAGTTTGGCGAAGTATTCAATAATCTGCTTAAAAGAATAAATCCTATGAGCATTAAATTCAATCTTAGGTTCCCCTAAAGGTGTTACGAATATTAAGTTCCCACCCACAGCTGTTACTCTTTTAAGTTCATTAATTGCCTTAATATCACCATCTGGATCAATCGGATCTCCATACCTACCAATGCCAATGTGTTCTATTGTGTGCATGCAAGATAAGGATTGAATGCTGTCATCTTCAAATGGAAGATTGTGAAGATTTCCTTCTTTACAATTTAAATCACTCAGACTTAGGTTTGCTGGTCTATAATCATAAAAGTCCACCGGAACAAAAGCTGATACGATTCCACAGAAATACAGACTTGATGAAATATCAATATGTCTAGTTGGATTTATTTCTTTAACCCTTCTTGCTGCCCATGAGGTGTGGTAAACATAATGTCTATCAAAACCCGTTTGAATCGTCTTGTCCTTTATTTGTGGGTAAAAATCTTTCAGATTTATTTTAAACCTTTTTTCTTTATCTAATTTTTTATACTTAAAATAGTCCTTAAGAATAAAAGGGGATAGGATTACACGAATTATTTTTTTAATAATTTTACGCATTTTTTAATTGATTCTTTTACTTTAATAAATGTCCTGAAAGATAGCTTGCCATTTATCCATTTCTTGTTGATTACGACAGATTCATTTTTTCCTACCTCATAGGATATATTATAGTATTTGTTGAATAATTCAATGAAATCTACTGCTTGTTTTTTTAGGTTTAAATTTTCTAGTATAAACTCTCTAGGCCTTAAAACATTCCATTTTTCCTCCATGAAATTTATAAGCTGAGGAATTTGATTTTTATCCCGAGATTTTACTCCACATCTTTCATCAAAATAGTATGCACATGTGGTGTTTTCATACGCCAATTCTTTGCTTGTGAATATTTGCTCTTCTTTTTTTGATGGGGTCCAGTGGCCAACACATGAAACATCCCACACTAAAATGGGTACATCTGTAGATAAAGCTTCTTCCAGCGCTATACCTTGACTTTCTTGTCTGCCAATCCATATTACGTACTTACTCTGACTTAATTTTTCCAAGTACTCATTCTGTTTATATGAACCGTAAATAATAACCTCATAAGGTATATCTTTATTTTTCAACTCATTTATAACAAAATCAAGTTCTTCGCTGTATCTTTGTTTGAAATAAACAAGAACTCTACCATTCACAGGTTTTTTTCTTTCTGTAAATTCGTTTGTATCAATACCTGTAGGCCAGTAGTCAAGCTTGCATTTATTAAAACCAAAATCCCTCCAAAAATCTACAGCCCATTGTGATGGATGAACATATGTGAAAGTAGATAAGTTTAAATTTGAAGGTATGTTTCTTGGTAGTATGAAGATGTTTGGACCAACAATTGCTTTGATTTTTAATTTAGAAGCTTCCTTTAGGGCGTTCACATCATCATGTATCCATAATTGCGATGTAGATTTTAAATCCATATTTACGCAGTATGGGTAATTAATAATCTCCAGGCCTTTTATAAGATTTTCAACAACCTTTTTAGGACCAGATGTTTCTTTTGATATTATTGATCTTGAGATTATGTTTATCATTATTTAAATTTCCTAATTACAAAACTTCGTAGGTTAGAATTTTTATTAATAGTTGAGGTTATCATTTGTCTAAGCTGTGCTTTGATAAAGAGTATATACATTCTAATTTTATAATAAAAATTTCTTTTATATTTTTTACCAATCGCAAAAGACTCTTTCCAGGAAAGAGTAAAATTTTTTCTAAGCAGGGCATTTGGTCTGATGTTATATACAGAGCTAATGATATTAAGCTTTTCAATCACTGGAGACAGGCTGAAAATTCTTATCCATAAATCATAGTCTGCTAACATTTTTAGTTCAAGATTCAGTCCGCCGGTTTTGTCAATTAATTCTTTTTTATAGAAAGCACATTCTGGCATGAACATATTTCCCAAATTTATAATATTCCTAAAGTTGATTTTATTTTTATTTGGATTTATTAGATGTAGCTTATCAGATTCTTGATATCTGTAGTAGCAATTAGTGATAACAATATCAGAGCGTGTATTGCTTATGAATTTGTTTGCAATTTTTTCAATAACAAAATCATCATTGTAATAATTGTCAGAATCAAGCCATGTAAGAACGTCACCGGTAGAATTTCTAAATCCTTTATTTATTGCATCATAATTTCCATTATCCTTCTCTGAGATTATATTTATTCTATCCTTATACTTATTTATGATACTGAGAGTGTTATCAGTTGAACAACCATCAACAATAATAAACTCAATGTTTTTGTATGTTTGAGAAAGTACACTTTTAACACATTTTTCAATGAAATCTTGGCTGTTATAGCAGGGCGTAATTATGGATATTTTAGGATTGCTCATAATTTTAAATTATTTTTTTATAAAGATTTAAGTAGTTATTTACCATGATTTCTTCAGTAAAATTACTTGTAATTCTATCGATTGATGATTTTGACATTTCTGTTTGTTCATTGATAGATAGTTTTAACAAAAATTGTAGACCTTTTTCTAAATCGTCTATATCTCCATAATTAGCAACATAGCCATTCTTTTTATGTTCAACTATTTCAGGAATACCCCCCGTATTAAATGTTAGTACAGGAGTTCCGCACCCCATTGATTCAGCTGCAACTAGCCCGAAACTATCTGCAAGAGAAGGATAAAGAAAAATATCTGCAGAGGAATAATATTCGGCAAGTAAGTTTTGATCAATAATCTTTTTTATATAAAGTATGTTCGACGCAGTTTTACCGCTTGTGTTATCTGCTTCTTTTCCACCTATGCAAATAAATAAAATGCCAGTGTCATTTTTGTGTATGTTTAGTATTTTCTCAACAAAACCCCAGCCTTTATATTGGTTGTTTTTTCCTCCATCACTAATGAATAGAACAATTTTTTTATCCTTCGGAATGTTTAATTTTTCACGAACAGTTTCTTTATTATGTCTTCTAAAAATATTCACATCTATACCGTTGTAAATTAGATGTATATTTTTATCACCTAGAGCACTTTTTTGTACTTTATCCTTTAACCATAAGGAAGGAACAACTATTTCTAGTTTGGATTTTTCATATATTTTTCTCTTTCTCCACATTAAATATTTTTCGTTGTGCCAAAGTATTCGTGGGTACATATTTAATCTTGGGCATTGGTAGAATCCATTTTTAAGTTCTCCATCGAAAGAGTGGGCGCAATGTGGTGTTATTGCCCACATATCATGTAGGGTCCAAATTGAGGGCTTAAGTATTGAAATTTTTTGTAAGGTCTTTAAATTGAAAAACCATCCATGTAGATTGTGAAAATGAACAATATCAGCCTGCCTAAATTCTTTTGTTTTTATTATCCAATTAGTATTAAACAGATCAATATCATTTGAAAAGATCATGCTCCAGTATCTGTGAACTGTTTTTTTTATTATAAATACATTTGAATCATTTGAACATTTTGTAGATACAAACATCCATACTTTATTTCCAAGTCTTTCTAATCCGCATTTGATTTTCCAGGAAATCATTGCAGCTCCACCAGATTTATCTACAGTGCCTATTTGAAGGATTTTCATTTTTGTAGGAATTTTATCTTTGGTTTAAAGAATATTCCAGCAAAATACCCAGGAATTATCTTCTTTAGAAAAAGAACTTTATTATCTTTTCTTCCTAAGATACCTTTTAAGTCCTTCAATATTGAATACATTAGTATCTTATATTTTCTATAAAAATTTTGACTATTATTGTATACGACATTTCTTGCATTGAAATAATACTTCCACGCGTTTTCGGGGATATCTTCCTTTATGCTTACATTCGCATTATTTTTTGTTTCGTGTTGAACGATGCTATCCAAAACAAAAATCCCTGGTCCGCAGTTTTTGCTAATTCTACGTGTAAATTCAACATCATCCCCCCAAATAAATAGATCTGAAAGGGGGAGACCTACTTTTTCTATGTGTTTTAGTTTTACTATAACTGAAACAAAAGAGCAGGATTCAACTAATAGTGATTTACTTGACAGTTTTACGAGAGGTGTTATTGATTCTATGTTGTTACTAAAATTAATAATCGGAGGTAGATTCATTTTGTGTATGTCGTCACCGTGCATAACTAAACTACATCCGAATGATATGGGGATAACTTTTTGTACATTCGAATATTCACCAATAAGTTTCTCTAGGGCATCCGTGTTTGGGATGCTGTCGTCATCCATCAGCCAGATGAAATCTTCACTGTTGAGCTCGTTTTCTTTAACACATTGAATAATTCCATATTCAAACCCTCCCGCACATCCGACATTTTTAGAGTTTCTTTTTATTATTAAATTAGTTTCAAAATCCTTTAAGACTTCTGTTGCAGGAACATCAGAGGCGTTATCTATTACATAAATTAAGTTCGATTTCAGTGTTTGTGAAATGACTGCGTCTACGCATTTTTTTAACAAAGCTGGTCTGTTTCTTGTTACTATGATTGTTATTATTTTAGGCATAATTATTTTGTATTATAAATTGATTTTAGCATAATTTTTAACTGTGGTCTTAGGTCTTTGAAGAAGACTACTGATAATATGACTACTATGTAAGACAAGAATGTTGCACTAGCAGCTCCAGCTATACCGTACATGGGAATTAAAATTATGTTCAATAAAATGTTTGAAATAGCTCCGGCTGTTGTGGAGAATAAAAAAAACTTTGTTTTATTTTCTGTAAGAATATGATTTCCTAAAACCAAATTTAGCGAGATTGAAATGCCTGCCCACACATATATACTTAACGCTGCTGAGGCTTGTATGTATGCATTACCGAATAATACAAATATAATATGTTTAGAAAGAAGTGCTATAGGCAATGCAATAATGAAGGAAATCCAAAAAATCAATCTATATAGTCTTAAAAGTCTAATGTTGTATAGCTGCTCGTTGTCTTTCTTGGCATTTATTAATGCTGGGAATGTGGAGAGACATATTAGGCTTGGTATAAAATACCAGACTTCAGAAAGTTTAACAGCCGCTGTATATATTCCCGCTTGTTCATTTCCAAGTATGTTTTTTATCATAACTTGGTCTATTTTCATATATAGACCAACGGCTACAGAGGAAAGCATTAATGGCCATGAGTCCTTGAGTATGGATTTTGCTATATTTTTGTTAAATTTCCAAGATCTTATGTGATTACCAAATTTCCTGTAGTTAAACAAAAGAATTACCCCATAAATAGATGCTTCTACTATATATATGAGTGTGAGCCAGAAAATACCCTTGTTTAAAAAAATAACCGACAGTTTTAATATTGCGGATGCTATATTTGATGTAATTTGAGCAGTTACAATTTTTTTCGAAAGAACCTGTGACTGAAAGTAAATTTCTACTATGTTGAAAGCTTGAGGAATGAAGGTTAGTGAAAAAATCCAGATAAGTCCAAGTGTAAAAATATCTCGTGTGGTGAAAAGAGAAACAGTAAACACGCTTGCAATAGCTAACAGACTACCGATTATTTTTATATAAAATCCTGCTCCAATTAACTCATCTTTCTTGTTGTGGTCTTTAATTATCTCTCTACTGATAATTCCGTCTATTCCAAAAGAGGCAAGAAATCCGAAAAGACCAACAAAACTAATTACATAGTTAAGTAATCCATAATTAGCGGGTCCTAGATATCTAGCGATATATACTCCAACGAAAAACGATATGGTAAGAGAAATAAATCTTCCGCCAAACATCCATCCTGTGTTCTTTAGATATTTTTGAAACCCAGCGTGCTGCCATTTTTCTTTTATATATGAAAGGGAAATAGGGGGCATAGTTTTGATTTATTAACGTATATTGTAGCATAAAATAGGGTGGTTGGTAGTCTAAACTTATGCTATGCTATTTGCTATGAATACATTTAAAAATATTTTGAAGTGGGGGATGTGGGGTTGTATTTTTGCAATTCCGTTTGTTCCTCTTTATGTTTCGACTTCGATGTTCTTCCCTTATATATCCGGAAAGAACTTTCTTTTTAGAGCTTTAGTAGAAATTGGACTTGGACTTTGGATTGCTTTAGCGTTTGTTGATAAACAATATCGACCAAAACGTTCTTGTTTAGTGGCAGCTTTTTTTGTTTTTGTGGGGATAATCGCTATTGCTGATTTATTTGCAATAAACCAGATCAAGAGTATTTGGAGCAATTACGAAAGAATGGAGGGTCTTGTAGCAACACTTCATACGCTAGCTCTTTTTGCTGTTTTGGGTTTTGCTCTTTCAGAAAAAGTTTGGAGAAATCTTGTGTGGACATCGTTTGGAGCTGCAACTATCGTAGGTTTTATTTCTTTAGGTCAGTTAACTGCTCCTGGTGCTCGTGTTGATGCAACTCTCGGAAACTCAACATATCTTGGTGGGTATATGCTTGTTCATATTTTCCTAGTATTGTATTTTATTCTTCGAAGAATTCACCTTGGTACAAAAAATATTGAAGAAAAATTTGTGGTAGCGGGATATTCTATTCTAGCTTTCTTTTTTGCAATGGTGATGTATTTCACAGGAACTCGAGGCTCACTTCTTGGCTTTCTTGGTGGAATGATTGTTGTAGCAATTATTTTGGCGATTAAAGAAAAGAATCATAGGGCTGTAAAAAATACTTCAATTGGACTTATTGCAATTGTGCTCCTCCTTGTTGTTTTTCTCGCTTCTGTTCGAGGTACGGAATTTGCAAAGAACCGACCTCTAATCGATCGATTCTCTGCTATTGCAACTCTAGATATTAAGTCTTATGCGGAAAGTGCCGGCTTCGCCAGATTAACTCTTTGGAACATGGCTTGGCAAGGCGTAAAAGAGAGACCTCTTCTTGGTTGGGGGCAAGATAACTTCCCATATGTTTTTGCAAAATATTATGATCCAAAAATGTATGCTCAAGAACAATGGTTTGATCGTACGCACAATGTATTTTTTGACTGGCTTATTGCCGGAGGTTTTCTTGGCCTGATTTCT
>CAZGFB010000042.1:0-6675 GCA_964525175.1 uncultured Candidatus Saccharibacteria bacterium
TCAATACAGGGTTTGGAAATCAAAGATGGCGATGTCATTTTTGATGGAACCTTTGGTGGTGGTGGACACACAAGAGCAATGCTTGCTTCCGGTAAAGATATAAAAATAATTGCGACCGATCTTGACCTCGATGCAATTAATAAAGGGCAAGAGCTTGTGTCTGAATATAAAGGCCAGTTGATTTTAGAAAATGATAATTTCGGAAATATTTCTAAAATCTTGAAAATGCATAATCTTGTTGGTGTGGACAAAATCCTCCTCGACCTAGGATGGAGTTCAGACCAACTTGAATATGGCGGGCGCGGATTATCTTTCCTTCGAGACGAACCTCTTCTTATGACCTTAAAGAAGGAGGCTGTGGAAAGTGATGTTACGGCAGAAGAAATTGTGAATCATTGGGCGGAAGAGACAATAGCAGACATTTTGTTTGGTTTTGGAGATGAAAAATATTCAAGAAGAATTGCAAAAGGAATTGTTGATGCAAGAAAGATTAAGCCGTTGAAAACAACATCAGAACTTGTAGAGGTGATTTCAAAAGCAGTACCGTCAAGTTATAGGTTTGGAAAAATTCATCCGGCAACACGAACATTTCAGGCTTTAAGAATAGCGGTGAATAGGGAATTAGAGATTTTAGAAGAGGTTTTGAGCGAGGGTTGGAAAGTTTTAAATAAAGAAGGAAGAATTGCAGTCATTTCTTTTCATAGTTTGGAAGACAGAATAGTCAAACAATATTTCAAAAAATTAGCGGAGGAAGAGGGAGCACAAATACTTACAAAACGACCGATTATTGCAACGAAAGATGAGATCGGAATGAATCCGAGATCGAGAAGTGCGAAGTTGAGAATTTTGAAGAAGAATTAAGAATTAGGAATTAAGAATAATAACAAAGTACATTATGAACACAAAAACACTACAACAAGTATCGCATACGCAGAAGGACATTTTTTGGGCGACTGTCGTAACTTTTTTTGTGCTCATGGCGTTATATGTTGGATTTCTTTCTTCTTCAATTGTGAATGTTTCTGTACGACAAGAGACAAATGATAAAATCATTGCTTTAAGATCTAAAGTTGCTTCATTGGAGTTTCAATATGTGTCATTGCAAAATACAATCACAACTGACACAGCTATTTCAAAAGGTTATGTAGCGTCTGCACCAGTTGCATATGTAACAAAAGAATCAAGGCTTTCTCTAGCAAGACCGTAGAGGTAAAATCGACACAAAACAACGAGCGTAGTGACTATGTTTTGTGTCGTCCTCGCGAATGTGGGGATCCAGGTTCTGAATTTTCAAACTGGTGAAGTCGGGATGGGACCCGACTGCAAGGACGGAAGCCGACGGGCTGAGTCGTGTTCAGAAGATTTTTCACCAGAAAAATACTTGTGAACCGGCCTTCGCCGGAATGACAAATCGACGGAGATTAGTTACAGATGATTTTACAATTCCAACAATGAAATTTACAAACATAAACTTAGTAGGATAAATATGGTAACTACTCCCGCATTTAGAATTCGAATCATTTCAATTTTTATAATATTAGGGGCGCTTATTTTCATAGGAAATTTATATTTAATTCAAATAGTTCATACAGAGGATTATAGGAATAAAGCAGATCGACAGTATGTAAAACCAAATCAATCTGTTTTTGATAGGGGGACTATTTTTTTTCAAACTAAAGATGGGGATAGAATCGCTGCTGCAACTTTGCAGTCTGGCTTTACTCTTTCTATTAATCCAAAACTTTTAAAAAACGATGCTGATGTTTATGAGAAAATAAATGCAATATATCCGATAAACAAAGAGGAATTCTTAATAAAAGCGGGTAAAAAGACTGACCCGTATGAAGAGATTGCAAAACGTGTGCCAACAGATATTGGTTTAAAGATTAGTGCTTTAGATATTGCTGGGGTGAGCTTGTATAAAGACAGATGGCGTTTTTACCCTGGGGAAAAATTAGCATCACAAGTCCTCGGCTTCATGTCATTTAAGGGTGATGATTTCAAAGCTCAGTATGGATTAGAAAGACAGTACAATTCAATTTTAACTCGTAATCAAGGAGCTGTTTTTGCAAACTTTTTTGTTGAATTATTTTCAAACATAAATAAAACTGTTTTAAAGAAAGAAGATTTAGAAGGTGATATTGTGACAACAATTGATCCTGTGGTGCAGGGGGTGTTGGAAAATTCTTTAGGAACATTGCAATCAAAGTATAAAAGTAAATTGACCGGTGGAATAATTATGAATCCAAAAAATGGAGAAATATACGCGATGTCTTCTGCACCTTCTTTTGATCCAAACAATTTCAAAGATGTTTCTGATGTAAATGTTTTTAGTAATCCAAACGTAGAAAATGTCTATGAGATGGGTTCTATAATTAAACCACTTACAATGGCTGCCGGTATTGATGCTGGTGTTGTTACAGCACAAACAACATATAATGACAAAGGATCACTTACTTTAAATAAGAAAACTTTTTATAACTTTGACCTTAAAGGTCGAGGTGTTGTAAATATGCAAGAAGTATTGAGTCAGTCGCTTAACACGGGGGTCGCGTTTGTTGAGTCAAAACTTGGAAATGAAAAATTTAGAGATTATATGTATGCTTTTGGTTTGAATGAAAAAACTGGAATTGATTTGCCAAATGAAGGAAAGTCTATAACAAATTATGAAAGTAAACAGGATATCGATTTAGCCACGGCTTCTTTCGGGCAAGGGCCTGCATTTTCAGCAATACAAACTACTCGAGCGCTTGCTGTGCTTGGTAACGGAGGCTTGCTCATCACTCCTCATGTTGTAAAAAGAGTTGAATCTCGAATTGGTGTTGCTCGTGATATTAAAAACGAAGAAGGAAGGAGGGTTTTGAAGCCAGAGACCAGTAAAGCAATTACTGATATGTTGGTAACTGTTTTTGACAAAGCTTTGCTTGGTGGTCAGATTAAAATGGAGCATTATGCAATGGCAGCCAAAACAGGTACTGCACAAATACCTGGACCAAATGGCAAGTACCTAGAAAACACTTACCTACACTCGTTTTTTGGGTATTTCCCTGCTTATGACCCAAAATTCATAGTTTTTCTATTTACTGTTGAGCCTCAGGGTGTAGAATATGCTTCTCACTCATTGGCTGTGCCATATAGTGAAATTGCGAAGTTTCTGATAAATCATTATGAGGTACCGCCCGACAGATGAGATAAAGTCAAAGGGCAAAAGTCAGAAGTCAAAATTTTAAGTAAAAAGTATTTAACTTTTGAATTCTAACTTGCACTTTTGAGTTTTGACTTATAATTTTTGACTTTATACAAACAACCATGAAACAAACACTGAAAAAAATAATTGTATATATTTTAACTCTTGAGGCTAAGTTAGCCCTCAAAAGGTATGCCCCTAAAATAATTGCCGTCACTGGAAATGTGGGTAAGACATCAACAAAGGATGCTATTTACACATCGCTTTGTGATTCTATTTCAATACGAAAAAATCAAAAAAGTTTTAATAGTGAGATTGGTGTACCTTTAACAATTCTCGGTTTAGAAAACGCATGGGGAAATCCATTGAAATGGCTTCAAAATATTTTAATTGGCGCGGGAGTTTGTGTTTGGCAAAAAAAATATCCTGATTGGCTTGTTCTTGAAATCGGTGCGGATCACCCAGGTGATATTGAATCTATAACAAAGTGGCTCATACCAGATATTGTTGTTGTTACAAGAATTCCGGGAGTTCCTGTTCATGTTGAATATTTTAAAGACAGTAATGCTCTTATGGAAGAGAAAGCATTTCTATTGAAAGCTTTACGCGAAGATGGAACGGCTATATTGAATGCCGATGATGAAAATATTTTAGCACTTGGAAAATATGTAAAAGGAAATGTAATTCATTATGCTATGGAAAATCCAGCGACAATTCAAGCAGATAAATATGGACTTATGTATGACGGCGATTATTTAGCTGGAATGCAATTTAGAATTTTATACGATTCAAATATTATTCCTGTCGTTTTGAAAGGCGTGGTAGGCGTTCAGCATGTTTATCCTGTTCTTGCTTCTGCATGTGTTGGCCTTGCCCTTAAATTACCGCTGGTCAAGCTCACAGAGTCATTCCTTGCACATGAATACCCAAGAGGGCGTATGAACGTTGTGAGAGGCGTCAGTAATACTGTTATTATAGATGATACTTATAATTCATCGCCTGTTGCACTTGAATTTGCACTTAAGACACTTAAAGAAACTTTAACAAAAGGAAGAAAAATTGCAGTGCTTGGGGATATGCTTGAGCTTGGTTCATATTCTGTAAATTCACATAAAGAGGGCGGGAAATTAGTTGCAGAGAGTGCAGATGTGCTTTTGACTGTTGGGGTGCGCGCTAGAGATTTTAAAGAGTCTGCCTTAGAAGCAGGGATGAGTAAAGATTCCGCTTGGTCTTTTGCGACATCAACTGAAGCAGGTGAGTTCCTGAAAGAATTTATAAAAGAAGGAGATATAATACTTGTAAAAGGTTCACAGGGTGTGCGAATGGAAAAAGCCGTGGCAATTATTTTGGAAGATAAAGAAAATTCAGAAAAACTTTTGGTACGGCAAGAGGGTGAGTGGCAGAGGAGGTAGGGATAATTTAAAATTTAAAATTAAAAATGTAAAATTAAAAATTAAGAGCGACTTTGGCAAAGCCAAAGTCGCTCTTAATTACTGGGTTCAATTGTTTTTGTATTAGAAACAAAATAAAAGAAAAAACCGACAAATTCCTTGTCGGTTTTGTGATCATTCGACATTCCTGATCACGACATGAACACCTCGATCAAGCAAAACATTGAGTGTGTTTTCACAGATCAATTGAAGGCGGCTAACATGTATTGCTTCAATGCGATGAGGATGTTCAATCAAGCCAATGTCTTTGCTTATGTCACACGTGTCAATTATATAGTGTCTCACTTCAGCTCCGGGTGGTTTACCGAGGTGTAATACTGTGTCTACAATTCCTGTATATAATAATCTTATTGTTTCAGAATGAGGTTTGTACATAAAAATTTCTCCGTAAGTATTTAATCATTATATGGAGAATCTGTCAATGTGTGTCGATTGACTAAAATTTCAAAATAAGTAATATCTAGCTCAGGAGTAGAAGTACCTTCTTGCAGTTTTCAGGCATTGCGAGCGACTCCTTCGATTAAGCACATTTGTTAAATCCTAGATCATCTTGTGACTTAATTGACTTGGTTTTTGTGGCTCCGTTTTCCTCCGAAAAACAACGTTGCTGGATAGGTGAAAACTTTTCCAAAATGAGTAGTGCATCTAAGATTTCTGGTCAAATTGTAAATATAGGTACCTCCTACGTTTGATTGGTTATCTTGGATGCCTGCTGTGCTTTTCAAACTCATCTCCGAATCTATCGGAGATTTTTTATGAATTTATGATGAAAATGAAATTTCTAGAAAGTAACATAAGTGATGTTTTAGGAGTATAATGGAGTTATTAAAAGTAATCTACCCAAGGGGCTTTTTGCCGATAATATTGCAAGCTGGCAAGGGGTTTTAGGGAAAAAAATTATGAAAGGACTTCACATCGTTACGTTTATTCTACTCCTTATTGGAGGGTTGAATTGGTTTTTGATTGGTCTATTCAGTTTTGATATCGTCAGTGCTCTGTTTGGTGATATGTCTGGACTTTCAAGGACTATATATACCCTTGTGGGTATATCTGCAGTTTTTGAACTGTTTATACATTGGAGTAACTGCAAGTTGTGCTCATCAGAAAATATGTAGATAATATTTGTTTTGCAAAAACATAAGGCCTGCTCGATTACGAGCAGGCCTTAGTGTTGCTATTGACCAAACCCAGAAAAAAAGTAATCTATACCTCAGAGGCCAATTCTTGGCCATCAAATCAAGTTCCAAACCAAATACATAGAAAATGAAACAAACAAAGAGAGTGTTGCTGTTAGAGATCGGCCGAAAAGGTGTTGAAAAATTTGCAACACTTGTGAAAGCGGGTTGGATAATTATAGCCGATGAAAAATCGGCTGTACACATTCGAAAACTGGGTGTTGAATATATTTCATTTGAGCAGGTGGTAGGAGGTAGTGATATCTTCTCATTAAATTTGCTCAAAGACAGAATTCTGGCTGGTATCCTATCTTCGAGAGATAATTCAAGGCAGATGAAGGCTAATCTGCTTCAGAGGATTGAAAAAATCGATATGGTTGTATCATCAGCTCCGATGAGTGGTGATCCAAACATCGAAGGTTTCAATACGTCCTTGCATGCTTTAATTTTGAGCGCCACACGGAACGAACAAGGTGTGACTCTTGTGACTGACTCCAATGACTACGACGTAGTTGTTGAAATGATTCTGAAGGATGGTGATACCACTCCTCAGATGAAAATGGAGTTAGTGTCAAAAGCTTACTCGAGTTTGGCCTACCATCTTGCGTCTCTGAGTAGGATAATTAATTATAATCTGAAGGGTCGCCCAAAGCTTCTTCCTGAGTGATTCAACTTAGCACCAAATCTGACTTTTCAGAGGAGGTGCTTTTTTATTGTTACAGCGAATCGGTCAGGAATAAATTATAAGGTCACAAATTAAAAACACCAGCTTACGCTGGTGTTTTTAATTTGTGACCTTACGGGGCACCGAACCCCGATTACCGCCTTGAGAAGGCGGTGTCCTAACCGTTAGACGATAAGG
>CAZGFB010000043.1:0-6565 GCA_964525175.1 uncultured Candidatus Saccharibacteria bacterium
GAGCCTTATTGTTCGTGAGAACATAGAAATTGGAGGACATTCAATAAAAAGCCGAAAGGTGTTGAAAGAAAGACTGGATGAGGTCCTAAATTTATTTCCATCTCTTAAAGAAAAATTAGATCAGAAAGCAGGACAACTTTCAGGAGGACAACAACAAATGGTAGCTATTGCCCGTGGTTTGATTACCGATCCAAAACTCCTTCTGCTAGATGAGCCATCGCTTGGTCTTGCTCCCAAAGTGGTAAAAGAAGTTTTTGCGAAAATAAAGGAAATCAACAAGAAAAGAAATACAGCGATAATTGTTGTTGAACATAATATTAAATCTCTCTTGGAAATTACTAATAGAGCATATGTACTTGATAAGGGTAAAATTATTTCAGAGGGAGAAGGTAAAGATTTTCTTAAGAGTGATGTTTTGGAGAAAGTGTTTATGGGTAGGATTTAATTAGCGGAGTATTAGAATCCATTTTTCTTAATTGCTTCTTTGTAACTTTCAATAATTTTATCTGCTGGTTTTTCTGAATTATCTTTGATAATAAATGTAAAATTATTTTCTTTCATATCTATTAGATATTTATTATTGCTTTTCGTGTATATAAAACTACTCATATTATCTAATGTCGTAATAATAGTGTGATTAATTAATTTAATCTCTTGTTCAAAAGACTTCACGAAATCACTGTATTTTTCACTCATATACACCTCGAACAAATCAGAAAAGGTTTTTGATAGTTCACTAAAACCTTTGAGAGTTTTTAAATTTTCTAGAGGCTTATTATATTTCTCAATAAATAAGTACATACTCGTCAGTGGTAATAGTGTTTTTATCTGCTCTCTGTATTCATTCACAAAATCCATATCGGATTTGCAGTTATACAAACTTTCTCCAGTTATTATCTTAATTTTTTCAGTGACACCAAAAATCTCTTTATCAAATTCCTCAACTATCAAATCTCTATTGGCTACCATTTTTTCTACAAACACTTTTGTCTTTTTCAATTCTTCATACCATCGAGCAAATATTTCTTTATGTGTAAGTTTTGTATCACCATTCCACGTATTGTGATTATCACTAAAAAATACAGGAGTATATTCTGTTACAAAAAGTCCATCATCTATCCATCTTGATAGTGTTTCTTTTACAACCATTTCCATCGTCTTACCTCTATCTTTCGCATATTCCTCAAGCTTATTTAAAAGCTGTTCGTTGTCTTTTTCATTCAGATCAACACATACATATTCTGCCCACTTTTTTATAACTGCATCCATCGGTAATTCTGCAAAGAAATGAAATAGCAAGAAACCATCTTTTTCGGTTCCATTTTTAATCTTTCTAAAACCATCGTGATACATACATGAATATATGCGATCTATGAGGATGTCCTTATTTTTTAAACTTAAGGTTTTTGAATCCTTAAACAGCTCAAACAGAAAAATCTCATCTTCCATATACTTTTTATCATGTGCAACGTATTGATCGAGCATAATCAGATCGTCCTGAATATTTTTGGATAAATTGTTGAAGGTAAGAATGTGAATCAATGTTGTGTAGTCGAGGTATGTATTTTGTATGACGAAATTTAGTGCGTCTTCTTTTGGTATGTATTTATCCAAAATGTCATCATGAGTTTTCTCTACTTTACCTTTTATACTCTCAAGTAATATATGACTTCGCAGTAGTAAATTTTCAGACCTGCAAGCAAACATTTGAGCATCTAATCTCATAGAAGATTCTATTTTGGATAGTTCTAGGTATTTATTGTACTCTCTGGCTTCCTGTGAAGTTTTCGGTTTCCAACCTTGTGTCAAGGAATAAATCTCGGATTCGGAAAGTATGCCTTTACCGTTTTTATCTTTCTCTACATCATTCCTGATAAGAGTGAGTATTCTTTCTCTCGGAGTAATGTCTGCTCGTCTTAATATGTTAGCTAAGTTTTTCATACTATCTTTTTGCTTTAAGTGCTTGCTCTAAGAATTCGACTCGATCCTTAAGCTCGGTATTTACAATGTTTTTTGAAAGCGTAGAGGCAAGCTTTGCTATCATGCTCGCTTGTTTGTGTGATATTTCTTTACACACTACTTTTCGGAGTGTGTCGGAAAGAATCGTATTTATTTCATGTAGATCAATGTTTTTCATGCTAGTTGTTTTCAATTAATTCGTACCACGCTCTTACCTCATGAGCTCGACCGTGCTTGGTAATGTTTTTATACAGTGCAAAGATGACGTTAGGCGTAAGTTTTCTTGCCCATGCGTTGATGTCTTTTGTTAATCCATCTTTCTCTAGTCTTTTATTCCAGTCTGTCAGTGTGCCGACATCAATTTTGTATACCTTTGAGAACTCGGATTGAGTTTTGATTGCAAGCAACTCAAAAACAATTTCTTCGTTGATACCAAACTTTTCAAGTGCAACTCTTGGTTGTCCCTTGAGGAATGAGGGCAGAGACTTCCAAAGAGCATACGTTTCGTATGTCCGCTTCTTGTATGGATCCTTTATGAAGTCTTCCTCGTTCATATCGTTATACCTTTATCGGCTTTTGACCAGTTAATTTTTCGAGTCTTTGAAGAACGACGGATACATACGTTTCGTCAATTTCTATACCGATGCATTTTCGACCTAAATGCTCTGATGCTATTGCAGTTGATCCACTTCCAAGAAATGGATCGTAGATAACATCTCCAACACAGGTGGTGTCAGGTATGATTTTGCGAAGCAGTCCTATCGGCTTTTGCGTAGGATGAAGTCTCGATTTGTTTGGTCTTGGGTGATAGATGACGTTCTTTGATTTCGATCTTTCCATCTTGTGCTTGCCAAACCATCCATATGCAATGAGTTCATATTGCGACAGATAATCCTTTCGACTCATCACTGGTTGATTCTTGATCCAGATAATCATCTGACTATAGTAGAAGCCAGCATCTTTCATACCTTTGCGAAGTGCAGGAAACATTGGATCAGCATTGAAGATATGACAACTGTTGTAATCCTCTAGATATGGGATGACTACACCTAGATATTTTCTAGTGAAGTCTTCATATTCGGATTCGCTCTGCAAATGATCACCGACAATTATCTTTTCATCCTTAACTCCGAGCTTTGCAAAACCTTTTTTGTTTTCAACATATGCAACTCCATAGGGTGGATCAGAAATTATCGCTCGTACCTTGTTCATGCCGATAACTTTACTTACGAAGTCTCTATCAGTAGAATCACCGCAACCGATAATATGATTTCCAACCTTGAAAATATCTCCTTTAGTTATTTTCATATATTTTCTTTGCTTTAAGGCCAGTAAATTTTTCCCATCGGTCTATGACAATGGTTGCGAAGATCAAATCTTTTTCGACTCCACGCCAGACACGATTCAATTCTTCACATGCGATAAGATCACTGCCACTTCCTGCAAATCCGCTGTACACAATGTGAAGTGGAGCACTGCATCGCTTGAGCGGTTTCTCGTTGAGGGTTACAGGCTTTTGAGTTGGGTGCTGATATGTTTGAGCATTGTCTCTTTTCTCAATCCAGATATCTATCATGTCGAGTATCTCGTCGTGTACCTGATTGCCCGTGGTCACTTCCTGATTGAGAATCTCATTAACATTATTCATTCCACTATTGAGGTATGGCTTGCCAAGTGTCCCATATACACATGGTTCGTATACCTTATTGAATGCAACCTTGTGTGTGGGGTTTTGATTGTTCTTGATCCACATGCAGATACGCTTACTATCTATGTTGTGCTTGTTGTATAGGTTTTGAGTAATCCAAATATACGAAGAGTCACACCAGTAAAAGAAATGTGAATCTTTCTTGGATACGGTTTTTGCAACTTCGATACTCTTGTCTATGAAATCGAGATAGTCAGTATCTTTTTTTGAGTCATCTTTTGCAGAATATGAGCCTTGATACTTTTCCTTGTTGCCAACGCCTTTTGAATAGTCGAGTCCGATATTATAGGGCGGATCACAATACACAATGTCAGCAAGGTTGCCGTCCATAAGCTTTTGTACAGCTGTAATATCAGTAGAATCTCCAACAAGTAATTTATGTTTTCCCATTTCCCAAATTTCTCCAGTCTTCACTTTTGCCGTAACAGTTTCTTTGATTGCTTTCTCAATGTCGAAATCGTCTTCGGTGAGATCGACGTCATCAAACAGACTTTGTAATTCTTCATCGCCAAAGCCGACACCAAGGAGCATATCCATGTCAAAGTCTTTGAGAAGATTTTCATCCCATGACCCTGTGTTTTTGTTCAAGCGAAGATTGAGCTCTTTTTCTTCTTTAGGTGTTAATTCCCGAGAGGGTACCATACACTCGACATGTTCTATACCAAGATCTGCATATATCTTTATTCTTTGCTCACCACCAATAATGATATTTGCTCTGGAGCCAATATTAAGAATTACAGGAACCACCGTTCCAAATTCCTTAATAGAGTTCTCAAGATCTCGCTTTTCACCCTCACTCATCTTTCTCGGATTGTATCCGTTTTTTGTCAGGTCGCTCACTTTGCGAGTCGCAAGAGACCAAACGATTTTTTGCTTTTGCATATAACATTTATAGTTAGCTAATTAATAAATCCCGAAGGATGACTTCAGGATATATTAGGGGGCTATATAAAAATTTATTGCGATTTATATATTATTCGTAAACTTTGTTGTATCGAGGATTTATCCTTACTTTTTCAGTGTTAAATTCGATAAAGTCCTCAATCTTTGTCTTCATGGCTACCTTTTCGTTTATCTTTTTTGCAGCAAAATATATCTTGTTCTTTGGAGAACTTTTTACATCAGCATCATTGAATTTCCAATCTTGGAATATTTCATCGTTGTATATCCAGTTGGTATCGTCCTTTTTGTAGAGAGTATTCATAAGCAAAGATGCATCGGTCTCTTTGCCTTTCAGTGATAGGTTTATTTCTTCACCTGCGAATTTCAAAATGCTTTTTTGCTTATCGAATCCTTCAATTATGTTTTTAGGATTGGCTTTTTTGTACCTGTCGTTTATTTCAGAAACAAACTTGTCGTCGATTGTTACGTTAATAGACACAAAGTAGTCTATGTTATCCGAACTGCTATACGTTTCTTTGTAGTGGTTATCCTGCCAAAAATTATTTACCGTTAGATACCCTAAATGTTGGAGTGCATAGACCGTCTGAATCATACAAAAGCTTGGATTGATTTTTAAATTTCCATTCTTATCCAATTGCTCTCTAATCACAAAATTCTTTCCGTACAACCTCAGCACACCTTTTTCTTCAATCAATTTGATAAATACTTCCTTTAGGAAAAGGAACTTATAGTAATTGTGTTTGGCGATTGAAAGCTTGTCGTTTATCAAATTCTCAAGGTATGTATCAAACTCTTTTTTAACCTTTGCTTTTATCTCATCAGAAATCTCATATTCGTATGGCAGGAATCTGGTCGAGTCATACACCTCAAACCATGCCCACGATAGTCTTCCTGTCTCAGAAAATTTTATATGTTTACCGCTTTTAACTTTTTCATGAATTGCATCCAACTCTTCTTTCTTGGGTTTTCCTGCTTCCTCAGAATCCTTCTTGCTATTTGAATACGAGCTAATTCCATCTGCCAATTTTCTATATCCAGAGTCAACAATCTTAACAAGGAGGTCTTGGTATTTGATGAAATTATAAAGCCTAGAAAATCTCTTATATGAGTCGTCTTCACCAATGGAGAGTTGGTATACGTTGATTTCACCTTGATCCTCATCCTCAAGGTTCTTTTTGTTGATAACCAATTCAAAGAACCTCATATATGTGAAGAATTCTTGATCTGTTAGGTGTTTGTTCAAATCGTCAATCATAGCCCTATTTTAGCACTTTTCAGCCTTTTTTCTATTGATCTCAATTCGCCCCAAAATTGGCATTTGTTGGCATTTGAGACCCCGACTCACTTGCCTCAGGGAGACCCTGTTAAAACCTTTCAAAAAGCCTTATACTGCTTGTACCAGTGGGTACTTAACTCACATGGCCCGCCAATTTTCACTTTTTGTGAAATCGTAAGAAACTGCCTCGGCGCAAAGCGCCTCGGCATGGTATTTTTCCGCAATTTTGAAGGCATTTTTGAAATCCAAAACCAAAGTGCGGTCGGCAATGCGGAAGTTCGAACCAATCTTTTTGAGAAAATCCCGAATCCTTTCGGGATTTTCTTGTTGAGCGTATTTTTCGGCTTGGTTGGCGTCTTTTAGAAAGGCAATGGCAAGTTCGAACCGATTATTGCTCTTTCGCCCAAAAGCGGATATTTTTTCTTCCAAATCTTTTTTATCGAGAATGAGCTTGTACTTTTTGACGCTATATTCCGTTTGCGATAAATTGCCATCCAGTTGCAAATCAAGCAAGCGATCAAGTTTCGTTTCTATCTCTACAAGCTCATTCCTCGCTTTTTGGGCGAAAGAGCTTTCCGCTTGGGCAATTTTCATTTTCTCGTTTTCAAAATAATTGATTGAAGCATTTGCCCAAGCGGAAGACAAAGAAACTTTTTTGATTTCTTCTTTTATTTGAGAAGTGATGGCGTCCTCTCTCGCATATCTTTGCGAACAAGGAT
>CAZGFB010000044.1:0-6414 GCA_964525175.1 uncultured Candidatus Saccharibacteria bacterium
ACTTAAAATCCCCAGCTGACAACAGCGTGTGGGTTCGAGTCCCACCTCGGGCACATATAAAAAATCAGTACATAGGTACTGATTTTTTATATGTGCCAGAGAGCAACTGCCGGGTGGCAGTTGAGTGCGGGGCTCGAAAAGCGCAGTCAAGTTTTTTCAGTAGAAAAAACAGACGAGCTAAGGCTATGAAATTTTACTTTTGACGAAAAGTAAAATATTCCTAGCCGAGCCCGCCTCTAGGTAGTAGCAACAAATGCATTACCTGGATTCACAAGTATTTCTCTGCTGATAAATCTTCTGAACACACCTCGACTCGTCAGTCTCCGGTCTTGCGAAAGCATACCCATGCTTTCTCACCTGCCTTCGCAGGAATGACAATACTGTTTTGTTTCTAATTTATTATTTTGAATTTTGATATTGTTTCGGATTTCGAATTTCGTGCTTCGGATTTATGATTTTCCGTGTTCTTCCCGATGCTTTGGCGTCACCCAAAAGCCCATATATTTTCCAAACATAAGTCTTGTTTGAGCATCAAGTCCTGGGATTGCTCCGAAAACAAAAATAGTTATAGGAACAAAAATCCACTGAAGTAACATAAATATTTTATTTCCCTTTTTAATCTTCTTAGGCATTTCTGGCAAGAATGACCAAAATACTAGAGCAGAAAACATAAGTCCGGCCATAGCTAAAATCATTAAATTTCGTGTAATGTAAGGAAGATTATATGAGAGTATAGTCTGATTAAAATCTCGTCCTCCTAAAATAAGAGGTAACCAACCAAGCATTAAAATCAAAATTGGATTTGTAGCCAAAGACCAATATCCTTCAAGCTGAACAAAAGTAATTTTAATTCTTTGCTTCAAAGATATTTGTTTATTTTTTATGAAGTTGAAAAGTATGTATGGAACATTCTCAGAACCCCAAGCCCAACGTCTTTGTTGTTTGTAAATATTTATTAAAGTTTGGAAAAAAGTTGGTGCAAGTGCAGCATCCATAGAAACAGGATATGCAATAGGCACAACATGATAATCACCGGAATATGCCATAAAAGCATTCCAATAAATTCTCGAGTCCTCCGAAACCATATTATTTTGCCAGTACCCTACTTTATGTAGAGTGTAGAAACTAATTGAATGAGACGAGAATGTCACAAGCTTTTCAGGTCGCTCTTGCTGAGCCATTTGCCAGAATGTACCAGAACCAGCCACCACACGTGAAAGCGCAGGCGAATCCCAAAGATTATTATTATAAAGAGGAATTGGCTGGAATGAAGATTGATAAGGTTTTTCCGCTGTAAGGAAATACCAAGTTAAACATAAGAAATATTTTGGATATGCAACTGTATCAATATCAAAAGCAGAAACGAGAACTTTTTTATAATCAATATTATTTGGATCGAGAAGTTCTACACGTGCTCTTTCTGCTGCGTATGCAATATTTGAACCTTTACCAGGCATTTCTCCAGGAAGACCAGCTGGATGCATTGAAAAGAAAAAATGTCCAAACTTTTCTCCATAATCTTTTTTAGCTTGTTCAGCAATTATGTTTGCATGCTCAGAATTTTTTCCTTCGCCAGCAAGCACAACAATCATTTTCTTCAAATCATAATCGGCATTTGCGATTGCATCAATAGTTTTTGAAACCACTTCATAAGATTCATGATAGAAAGGCAAAATAATCATATGATATATTTCTTCATGCTTTAAATTCAAAAGCATTTCATGCCAATCCAAATTCATATTATGTCGTGTGCGTTGCCAATTGTGATAGAGATACACTGAAAGAAATACTGTCTTTAAGAGCCAATATAAATCGAAGATAATAATAAAAATAGCAGCAGCAACTGGAGCAAAAAAAGAAAGAATTATAGCCCCTAAAATAGTACCCCAAGAAAGAAGCCCTGGGACCATTTCCAAGAAACGATATAGCATTCTATCGCTTTTCTTTTCTAATTCTGAGGCACGTCCAATGTGGAAATAAGGGGATTTTGTGTATGGTAGTTCTTGAGACATAATATTGAGACTATTATAGTGTTTTTGGGGAGAAAGGCAAATGGACACAAGTCGCCTTGACATATGACAACCTCTTGGTATACTAATAGTACAAATGGACATTAGTCCAACCGAGAAGCCCCCGTAAGGGGGTTTCGTTCGTTCTATGACTTCTTTATAAAATTTATCAATTTATTCTGTATTAACTCAAATTGATGAGGGGAAATTTTTCTTACAAATCGGTGGAACCTTTTAATACTTACTAGTCGAAGTTGAGAAAGAATGACAGTGAATATTTTACCTTCATATTTTAAATTG
Source organism: uncultured Candidatus Saccharibacteria bacterium (assembly GCA_964525175.1). GTDB lineage: Bacteria > Patescibacteriota > Minisyncoccia > Phycocordibacterales > CAIZIN01 > CAIZIN01. Next base: position 2,310 of record CAZGFB010000044.1, read on the forward strand.
TGATAATAAATTCCATCTTTTGGCTTTGTACTCATAGGCAAAACCCAGGCGACCTTATTATTGAATTTCTTCAAGACCAAAACAGGTCTTTCAAACAACTCATTTTTACCATCTTGTTCATCACCAAGGTTTATACCAATTGAGCACCACCAGATTTCACGCTCATGGAAAGCAAGAGTGTTGTGACCAATACTTTCCAAACCTTTTTTTTCTTTATTCCAAGAATCAAAATCTTTCATGATAATATTTTATCATGTTTTGGTTTGGTTTTCATTTTTTAATTTAACATTTATTATTTGATAAATTTCTTCTTTTAATTTCCCAGTATTCCCATGTTTCAACATTCCTAAATATGATTGTAATGTTTCTTCTTTTCCTTCTTTTTTAATAATATTCCTAAACATCCGTTTCTTTGAACTCGTCCTCAAAACCGTATGTTTTTCAAAATGTACCCAACCCAAAAAATTGACACCTGAAGCTAGGGTTTTAATGAACAGTTTGTCGGGGTGTAAACTGAGTTTAAGATTATTCTCTATAAATTCTGAAATGTTTGGAATTATTTTTTCAAATTTAGCTTTGTCTTCTGACATAAACACAAAATCATCTGCGTATCTAATGTAATACTTTTCTCTTAAATTATGTTTAACGAAGTAATCAAATTCATTCATATAAATATTGACCAAAAGTTGTGAGGTGAGGTTACCCAAAGGCAAACCAACACTTTCTCTATCTTTTGTATTGAAACTACCAATCACCTCTTTTAATAGACAAATGACATCTCTATCTACTATATCTTTCTCTAAAATCTTTAGTAAAATTTCATGGTCTATATTTGCAAAGAATTTCCTTATATCGCATTTCAATATCCAGCAAGTTCTTGTATTATTTTTAGATACCTTTCTTGCAAAATATTTAAATCTTTCATTTGCTTTATGTGTCCCCTTTCCTAATCTACATGAATATGAGTCATATATAAATTTCTTATCAAAATACGGATACAAAATTCTGTATATAGCATGATGTAGCAATCTATCTCGGACCGAAGACTTATGAATGTCGCGAGGTTTTGGATCATTAATTTTAAAACTTTTATATTCACCATGTTTGTAAGTTATATTTTTTAAATCATTATGAAGAGAAATAATATTTTGCATTAAATTTCTCCCAAATTCTTGAGTATCTTTCTTATTCTTCTTACCACATAAAAATTCCTGCCAAGCAATGAGTAAATTTTCTAAAGAGATGATATTATCGTACATACATTATGTTAAATATATCAAACCCAAAATCAAGCCTAGATAAAACTATAAATTGCCCCCCCCCCGAGACTCTTGCCGTTGTTACAAAAAACTAAAGAAGTATATATCATATGGTATCAATACTATCAGACTATACCCAAAATTCACAAACATAGCCTTGGTCTAAAAATTGATTCATTGTTAATTGAAATTATAGAAGGCATAGCTATTGCCAGTTTTCTTAACAAAACAGAAAAACTCCCTTGGATTAACTTTTCAATTAGAAAACTAGATACATTAAAAATACTGCTTATGGTTCTTTGGGAAACAAAGTCACTAGATAACAAGAAATATATTAATCTTTCCACAAAACTAGATGAAATTGGAAAAATGCTTGGAGGATGGAGTGGGCAGGTACAAGCGTCAAAAATTTCTACTCGCTGACGCGATTAGAAATCTTTCGACGTGATTTTTGAGGTGCAAAAATCAAAAACTCCCTCAACAAATAGTTGAGGAAGAAATGAGAGATTTGCGAGGAAAGCCCACCGATTGTTGTCATTCCACCTGTTGTCTGCCCTGCCATTGTTGGCATTGAGCCACAAGCCATCGGAATTACGATTGACGTTGAACACATTCGGGTCACCATTGCGGTCGGGAATTTATATAAAATACCATCCGTGTCACCACCTCTAGAAAATTCCATAATAATCTCAAAGTTGAATATAATTTAGCATCATAATGCTTCAGTATTTTATACCAAGTATCTTCATTTTTTGAAGAGTCTACATACATCACGCTATTTTCAACCTTAGTCGAGAATATTCTGGATATATGGATACTAGATTCGGTAGAAAGAAACCGTGATCTCTTTCATATTCACCTACTACCTTACACATTGTATCAGAAAAATTCTAAGGACAAAGTTCAAAGGGTCTAAGGGCTAGAGCTAAGTAACTAAAGTCTAAGCACTAACTTGCGAGGAAAGCCCACCGACGGCTGTCATCCCACCTGTGGCCTGCCCTGCCATTGTAGGCACTGAGCCACAAGCCACCGGAACCGCGACAGACGCGGAACACATTCGGGTCACCACGGCGGTCGGGAATAGCCTCCATATCAATTAAAATATATTCATTTAAAGGTTGGTCTGTATATTGCTTTCGGAGTTCTGGACCAATAATTGGTGGGAGTAATTTGCTTGCAATACCAAACTTCTTTGCCTTATCTTGTGATTCCTGTCTGCTTGCACCGTTTGGAAAGCCAAGAGATTTGTTAGAAACAATTACAATCTTGTATTTATTACCCACTCCTTCTTTTAGATTTGCTTTATATAAAATATCTTTTCCCCAATCACCTACTTTCATTCCTGCTGATGTGATTTCTTGTTCATACTCTTGTGCCGTTTTTTCTTGTTTTGGTATTTCAATCTCCTTGATCATAACTTTTCCTTCAGGAAATTCAGTGTATATATGCGCAAGGTTTTGAGGAAGCTCTTTAAAAATATTTTCATATAGCGGTCCAACATAGGCTTTGATATTTTCATTTACTTCACTAGCTTTTGTAGCAATTTGGTTTTGTTCGCAGTTAAAGATAATCGGTAAATCTTCCTTGATACTTCTTTGTTTTCGTATTTCTTCGATTCTTGGATCTTTTTGATATCCAAAGCCTTTGATTGTTCCGTTTAGTTCATAGAGGAATTCTAGTTCTTCTTTTGAGAGCTGTGTGTTAGCTTTGGTTTTCTTCTCAATTTCGGTAAGTGTTTCCATGTCTTTTTCCTTTTTCAAATATTCTTCCTTGTCGGGAAATTCATCCAGCTTTTCTTTCAAGACATCTCCCATAAATGGATCGAGATTTTGTTTAAAAGCTATTCCTCGCACTTCAGCTATTTTTCCATTTTCCATACGAATCGCGATTCTAGGTATATTCGCTTCTTTATTGTCATCCAAAGAGCGGAAAACATAAAAATCACCAGCCAAAAGCTGTGTTTTTGCTGTTTGTTCTCCGGCTGTACACCAGCCCGTACCTTTACCTCGAATTATTTTTGTTAATTCTTTAGGATCTGAGCCTTGATCAAATTTTTTCCATTTTCCATCTTTTACTGGAAAAAGGTGCTCTGGGATTGGATTCATTAATTCATTTGCCCAAGCATATAGCTTTGCAAAATCTTCTTTTGCTAAATATTCTTCAAAAGTCCTTCTTTCTTCGGGTTGTATATCATGCTCCCATTCAATTTTCTTTCCATCATACTTTTTTATTACAGCATCAATCACATAACCAAGTGCTTCATAGTTGATATCGGGAAATTGTTTAACTGTACCTTTCGATCTTTTTGGGAATTCCTTCTTTTCTTTATCAAACTCCGAAAGTCTCGTGATATTTCTAAATATCCAATATTTTAGCTCTTTGGGAATATAGTTTGAGTCTGGAAGATGAAAATAGTCGATCCATTGTTCAAGTGAAGATTTTTGATCAGCAATGGAACCTTCAGCCAGTTGTTTTTTTAATGCTTTTTTTTCTGCTTCGCTTGCGTTCTGCCAGTCTCCAATCTGCCCCCTCTCTCTAATTATATTCAATTGAAATTTCCAATATGATTCAGGGATTTCATCAAAACTTGTTACAAATTCATTTAGTATTTTGTTTTTTAGTAGCTCAAAACCTCGGTCTTCCCCTTTTTCATTTTTTGCATTCCAGACAGATTCAAGCCTGTTTAAATATCCTTCTATTCTTTCTTCTCTAGTGTGAGGAGTTTCTCCTTCCTCTCCCACTATTTTCGTTGCTCTTTCCACAGGTTTAGAGCCAGCGAGGTCTGGATATTTTTTATCTAGAAATTCTGGGTGGTTAAATTGTGGTTTTTCCATATGGGTATTATT
>CAZGFB010000045.1:0-6397 GCA_964525175.1 uncultured Candidatus Saccharibacteria bacterium
ACCCTCTCCATACTTTCTTTAATTTTCGGAACAACTTTCTCCACCAAACCCTCTTTAATTTCAAAAACTAATTCGTCATGAACCTGCAAAAGCATTCTCACATCATTTTCTAATCCCTCCTTTTTAATCCACTCATGAATATTTACCATTGCGAGCTTTATAATGTCTGCCTCAGTGCCCTGAATTGGGGCGTTAATAGCCATACGCTCTGCCATTGCCACAACATAAGGTATTTTAGACTTAAGCCCCTCAAAATAGCGCCTACGGCCAAAATAGGTCGTTGTGTAAGCATTTCTCCCTGCCTCACTTTTCACCCTATCTAAATATTGAGCCAAGCCCGTGAAAGTCTCAAAATAGTCATTTAAAAATTGTTGAGCCTCGGCTCGAGTACATTTCAAATTTGTTTGAAGAGCTGTCACTCCCATTCCAAAAAGAATTCCAAAGTTAATTGTTTTTGCTCTTCCACGCATTTCACTTGTTACTTCACTCTCATCTACTTTGAAAACTTGAGAAGCTACAGCCTTATGAACATCTGTCCCCTTTCGGAAAATTTCCAAAAGCTTTTCATCTTGTGAAAGAAAAGCAGAAATTCGAAGTTCTATTTGAGAATAGTCGAAAGAAACAATTTTAAAACCTTTCTCGGCAATAAATGCTCGGCGAATATTTTTTCCAAGATCGCTTCGCATTGGAATATTTTGAATGTTTGGATTCTGAGAAGACATTCTTCCTGTTGTTGTCCCCGCCTGAAGAAGTGTGGTGTGGAGCCTGTCGCCTTCATCTAACATTTTTGGAATAGTATCAATATATGTTCCAAGTAATTTATCAAATTCTCTATACTCTAAAATTTTTCCAATTATTGGATGCAAATCTTTCATTTTTTCTAATTCTGATTCTTTTGTGGAAAATGCGCCTCCTGCTGTTTTTTTCTGATTTTTTGCTTTTAATCCCATTTTTTCAAAAAGAACTTCGCCAAGTTGTTTTGGGGAACTAACATTAAAATCCATTCCTGCCATTTCAATAATTTCCTTTTTCAAAATATCCAATTCTACATGATATTTTTTTGAAAGACTTTCCAAATATTTCTTATCTATTTTTATTCCCCACTTCTCCATAGAATCTACAACAGGAATTAATGGCAATTCTATTTCCTCATAAATCTTTTTTAAATTTTTCTTTTCAATGTCTGCAAGTAAAAGTTTTTTTGCTTCTTCTAAACTTTTTGCGTGAGTGTGATTGAAAACATCTTCAGGATTTGGAGTGGTGATATTTGAATCAAGAACCCAAAGAGCAAGAGCAATCTCTTTAAATTCAAGTGAGTTTGTATCGACTTCTTCATTTGAATTTTCTTCCGTTACAAAAAGTTTCATTTCTGCGCCCATTGTTTTCCGAAGCCTTGAACTCAAATTCCTAAATTCCAACAATGTGAAAAGCTCGTCGGTTTTATCAAAATCAAAATTTTCTTTCCATGTTTCTTTAGGTAATTCAAAGGTAATAGGCGCATCTCGGCGAATTGTGGCTAGCATTTTACTAAATTTTGCTTCCTCTTCCCCGTTTACCAATAGCTCAATAATTCTATCTTTTGTTCCAACTTCCTTTAATTTTGTTTTATCTTTTTTTAGAATTTTATAAACATTTTCAATCGTACCAAAATTACAAATCAAATCTGTAGCAGTCTTTTCTCCAATTCCAGAAATTCCAATAATATTGTCAGACGGATCACCTCGGAGACCTTTATAATCTGGCAAAAGTTTTGGCCCAAAACCAAATCTTTCTTCAACAGCTTTTTCGTCATAAATGATTGTATCTTTAATTCCTTTTTTCAAAGTGTACACTCTAACTTTTGTACCTGAGACAAGTTGAAGTGTGTCCATATCTCCTGATGCAATAATAATATCTACATCTTTATTATCCTTCATTATTTCCACAATAGTGCCGAGCATATCATCGGCTTCAAAACCTTCTTTGTCATACATTGGAATATTGAAAGCTTTAAAAACATCTCGGGAACGAATTATTTGATCCACCAAATCACCGTCAGTTTTTGCACGACCGGCCTTATAATCTTTATATGCTTCATGTCTGTACGTTGGTTTTGGAAGATCGTAGCAAGCTCCAATATAATCTGGATTTAATTCATCAATAATTTTTGTAAGCATTGTTACCAAACCATACAGCGCACCTGTTGGCTCTCCTTTTGATGTAGCAAAGTCTGGCAAGGCATGATAGGCACGATGCATAATCGCGTGGACATCTAATAGAACCAACTTTTTCTTTCCTTCGCTTTTTTTCATATATCTGTTTTATTACTATTGTTACGCTACAAACTTGTTCAATAAAATTCGAAGCACGAAATCCGAAATTCGAAACAAATTCTAAATTCAAAATATTAAATTCAAAACGAATGCATTTGAATTCTGAGTTGTTTAAAATTTATAATTTAACCCCTTTGAATTTGTTTCGGCCTGCCCGGCCAGGGATTTCGTGCTTTGAATTTCGGATTTAAAAACCATACTCCCTCGTTCCTTCATCCACAAACTTACATTCCACCTTTATCACATCTTTTGGTAGCGCACTTTCGACATTGCTTGGCCATTCGATACAAATAAGAGTATTTGGCAATAAAAGCGTTTCATCAAAGCGGAGTTTCAAAAGATCACCACCCGACTCAAGTCTGTATGCATCAACATGAACTAACGTGCCAAAATGCTTAGAAGAGCTATATGATTTCTGAATAACAAAAGTGGGGCTTGTTGTTGGTTCGTCTATACCCATTTCTTTTGCCAAAGCCTGAATGAATGTTGTTTTTCCTGCTCCCAAATCACCATAAAAAGCCACGGCTGTAGCAGTATTTTTTGGGGTAACGGAATTCAAAAATTCTTTTGCAATTTCAGTTGTTTCTTCGAGACTTTTAGATACGTGAATCATAATGGCATTTTAGCACCCTCCAAACTTTTTGACTACAAAAAGTTTGGAGGGTAAATAAAAAAGCCCGTGAGCAGATACGAATATCTACTCACGGGACTTATGAAACAACTTACCTGTACCTACGGACGGGATATGTCCCGGGAGGGCACATCGGTCTTGATATACAAACGCTGTGAGGACGCACGATTGGCCTTGGAGCACAATATCTTGGCTGAGGTCTGTACATTTGCCTCGGTGGACAATATCTCGATTGAGATCTCATCCTTACACCACCAAACCTCGGACCTTGACCGCTGGCATTTAGGCTGACGTTAAACGTCGGCACGAACGCAAAGCTCGGGCCATACATTGTGCCACCTCCACCACCTTGATCCGCCACAACTTCTTCAGTGTACGGTTCGGCAGTAGCTACACGGTTGAAACAACCAGCCCTCCAAACATGACCTGTGGACCTAGAAACTAACACTGGTTCGTTTGGCGATGCTTTTTGTAACAAAGCCCTATCACCTTTACGTGCGTCGTTCCACCAATACTCGGAGCCCATAGTGGCACCCCAAGTCGAGGAAACTGCATCTGAGGTTGGATTCATCGGCTGATTTCCGAACACTTCGGAGGCTGAGCGAACTTTTGGTGACTCGCGCCGAACGGTGTGACTTCCAGCTGATCCGCTTGGACCCATCTGGTACATACACGATGTTGATAACACTGCCACAAAGGTGGCGATTGCGATTTTAACGAACTTTTTCATTGTTTTTTTCTTTCTTGGTTGGAATTTCTGTCGTTTGTGCAAGCCACGAGGCCCACACTGAATCTTTATCCATTATATCACCAAGTAGAGGTTTTGTCAAGGACGGTAACTCCTGTGCCGAAAAAGCGCTCAGCAGAGGCTTTTTCGGCACATAAATACAACTGTCTGTATTCCGAGCTCATGAGGAATACAGTCTTCTCACCCATGGCCACAAATTAAACGTAAAAGCTGTTCAAAAGTTGCTTTACAAAATTTTTGAGTGTGGAAGTTTTGTATTTTACACGCTAGTGAAGGTATTACTTTTTCTGAGCATCTGCAGGCACAAAGCACGGTCTTTTTGTAATCAAAAAGTTTGTGCCGAAGCCGAAGCGAGAAGCCGCAGGGCGACGAGCGGTCGGAAAAAGTTATAACGAACGACGCGTGAAAAAGATTTTGTAATGCGAAAAATGGAGTACTTCGCTCTTTTGCGTTATAATAAACAGAACATGACTATTCAATTCGACGAAGACAAGCAAAATCAAAAAATAAAAACATTACTCGGACAAGAAGAGGAAGATCTGGCTCTTATGCTTTCAGAAAAATACGGATTACATTACACCGACTTATCTGTCGCAGTGATCGACACTGATGCACTTCGCCTTCTTCCAGAAACAGAAGCACGTGAAGCTGGTATTGCAGTGTTTGGCGCTATCGGCAAAAAATTAAACGTTGCTATTATTTCCCCAAATGCCGAAGAAACTAAACTTGCATTAAAAGGCCTTGAGGATAGAAAATATATTTTAACTGTTTATATGGTTTCAAAAGCCAGCTTAGAAAAAGCATGGTCTCGATATAAGGATCTTTCTTTTGCGATGGAAACAAAGGCGGGCTCTATCGATGTTTCAAATGAAGAGATTGCAAACCTACTAAAAGAAGTTCGAACAATAGATGATATTCGAATAAAAATACAAGAAGTTCTTTCAATGAAAAAATCTTTTAAGATTTCTAGAATTGTAGAAATTGTGATGGCTGGAGCTATTGCCACAGGATCTTCCGATATTCACGTTGAGCCGGAGGAAAAATCTGTTCGACTTCGCTACAGACTCGACGGTGTTCTCCAAGACATTCTCCAAATCGACCACGAGACTCATGAACTTTTTCTTTCTCGAATAAAACTTCTTTCTGGAATGAAATTAAATTTAAAATCAATTGCTCAAGACGGACGCTTTAGTGTAAGAATTTATGATGCAGACATTGAAATCCGTACATCTATTTTGCCCGGTGCATACGCCGAATCTATTGTTATGCGTATTTTAAATCCAAAAAATATTCAAGTACCACTAGATGAGCTTGGAATTCCAAAAAAACTTTTTGATATTATTATGCACGAAGCAAATAAGCCAAACGGAATGATTCTCACAACAGGACCAACCGGCTCTGGAAAAACAACAACTCTCTATTCCCTACTCGGAAAAGTTCAATCCACCCAAGTAAAAGTCATTACAATTGAAGACCCAATTGAATATCACCTTGATGGAATAGTGCAAACTCAAACAGATAGTAAAAGAGGTTATACTTTTGCAGCAGGACTTCGAGCTGCTTTGCGACAAGACCCCGATATTATCATGGTGGGAGAAATTCGAGACGCAGAAACAGCAGAGACAGCTATACAAGCAGCGGAAACAGGTCACCTTGTTTTTTCAACACTCCACACAAACAACGCAGCTGGAACATTCCCCCGCCTTATCGACCTTGGTGTAGATCCGAAACTAATTACTTCCGCTGTAACACTTTCATTGGCTCAGCGTCTTGTTAGATGTGTGTGCCAAGCATGTAAAAAAGAAGTGGACATTCCAGAAGATTACAAAGCTCTTATAACAGAAATTGTCGAAGGTATATACGACCCGGCAGACAAAGTTCCTGTTGGAAAAATTTTTGAAGCTGTTGGCTGTGAAAAATGTAACGGAACAGGATACAAAGGGCGTGTTGGTTTGTATGAAGGAATTAAAACAAACTCAGAAATTGAAAATCTTCTACGAGAAAATCCTAGTGAAAGAGATATTAAAAAAATAGCTCACTCGCAAGGAATTCCAACACTAAGAGAGTACGGTGTGATACAACTACTACAAGGAAAAACAACATTAAGTGAATTAGAGAGAGTGGTGGATTTACGAGAAGCGTAGAACACGACACCAATACACGAATAAATACATCGAATGACACGAATGGAATGCAGAATTCAGAATTTCATTCGCATCATTCGCTTTTCATTCGTAAATTCGTGTCGAGATAATGAATTTTAGATGAAAGTTATCCACAAGAAAAATTTGCCTTTAAATGAAATCTGAGTAATATGAAAAATGTGGAGGCAAAAAAAATACGCTCCACAAAGTGAAACGTATTTTCTCTGTTCTCTTCAAACTATAAATCTCTAAGCAATACTTCTCACCAGATGTGAGAAGCGAGACAACGCTTCTAAGGATAATTCCAGTGAACCAAAAGGATACAAGAATGTCCTCGAAGAAAAGCCAATAAATGTGTAACACCTAATTGCTTAGAGATTTACAGTTTGAATGTAAAGAGACAATATAAAAAGCCACCCGTTGGCTCTTGTAGTATCTTAGCACGAAACGATTTTTCTGTCAAGTATTTTTCTAGCTTCTAGATTTTAGGCCCTAGGCGCTAGCTTTTCTGTCATTCCGGCGGAGGCCGGAATCCACAAGTATTTTTCTGCTGAAAAATCTT
>CAZGFB010000046.1:0-6265 GCA_964525175.1 uncultured Candidatus Saccharibacteria bacterium
AAAAATACTCGGGACTCAAGTTCTGTATCTAAATCCGAAATTCGAAGCACGAAATTCGAAACAAATTCAAATGTTCAAAATAACAAATTCAAAACAGAATTCCATGCATTTTGCATTTGTTTAATATTTTTGATATTTGAATTTATAATTTGTTTCGAATTTCGGATTTCGTGCTTCGAATTTTTCCTGTTATAATCCATATAATTATGCACAACAAATCTACCATTTATACAGACGGTTCATCTCGCGGAAACCCCGGGCCAGGTGGCTGGGCTTCGATTATTTCATTTGATGGAGTGGTGGTGGAGCTTGGTGGAAGTGAAAAAATAACTACAAACAACAGAATGGAAATGCTGGCGGTAATTTCTGCTTTGGACTATATGAAATCAAAAAATAAGGAAAATATTGTTCATACCGATTCCTCGTATGTTTTAAACGGTGCAACAAAGTGGGTTTCAGGTTGGAAAAGAAATAATTGGAAGACTCAAGCTGGTGGAGAGGTGTTGAATAAGGATCTTTGGATGAAAATCGACGAGCTTTTAGGAAAAGTAAAAGTCAGTTGGCAACTTGTGCCGGGGCACGCTGGAGTTCCTGCAAATGAAAGATGTGACGAAATCGCAACGTCATTTGCTGACGGAGAAGTTACACCACTATATTCAGGAGGAGAAAAAGATTATCCTGTTGATTTATCTTTATCTCCAGATGCATTTAAGGAAAAGAAAGCTACAAAGAAAAGCGGTACAGGAAAAGCATATTCTTATGTAAGTATGGTTGATGGGAAAATAATGGTTCATAAGACTTGGGCAGAATGTGAAGCGAGAGTAAAAGGAGTGTCTGGAACAAAATTTAAAAAAGTTTTTAGTAAAGAGGAGGAAGGGGGGTTGTTTGAACTTTGGAGAAAAAGTTAGTTAAAAGTATAAAGTTGAAAGTCGAAAGTAAAAACCCTTCAAACTTTTTGACATTGCCCCGCTTGAGTACAAGCTGGGCAAAAAACATTAATGTCAAAAACTTAGGAGGGTAAAGAAAAACCTCGCCGATTGGTGAGGTTTGATTAATGACGGTAACGCGGATTCCTTGGTGGAGAAGTTTTAGGAAAAGAATTTCTGGATTTAGGTATTTCAAACCTTCTCCTGATATTTTTTCCTTCGATAGAATTGAGCATTCGATCAATCTCGCTGACTTCTGGCTTGTTTGCCCTAAGCAAGAGAGTGATTCGAATCTCATTTTGTTTGTGATCTCTCTCCATCGCTTCGAATTCCTTGCTCCGAACTTCGGCTGGGACAGGTTTGTGAAGGTCTGATGCAAGTGTGTCAGAAATTCCGTGAATTCCGGTATTTTGTTCTGATTCCAAAATTAGCCTACCGGATATTAATAAGATTGCCAGATTATACAAAGAAGGTTGTCTGTGGTTTCTCATATACGTACTATTTTAATCTTGGAACACAATACCATATAAAATTTATTTGTCTATTTTTTGAATATAGTTTAAAATTATATTAGCTTGATATACTTTTATATTCTCAGTTTTATTTTTGGAATTTTTTCAAGATTTTTTACAACAAACTCTTTAGTTTTTTCGCTCTTCATTGCTTGTATATTTTGTGCGTTTTTAGCTTTCTATATTCTAACTAAAGAAAAGGCGTACAAGGTAGCTATTTTCCTTTCAATATTTTTTGTTATTGGTTTTATTCGCGCAGACTTTTCAACTATGCAAAAATCTCAGTTTGAAAATTTGGAGCAAAGATATTTAAACCTTTACGGAGTTGTGACAGTGCCACCAAAGGTAACAGATAAAGGCTCTAGAATGACTGTGGAGGTCTCTGAAATGGGAAATAGTAAACTATATCGACCGGAGAAAATACTCGTTGCCTATGAAGGATATGAAAGCTTTGGGTATGGTGACAGGCTTAAAATTGGCGGAGCTTTAGAACTTCCAAAAAGTTTTGAAAATGACGTTGGGTACGTTTTTAATTATCCAAAATACCTAGAAAAAGATGGAATATTTTTTGTGATGCAAAAAGCAAAAGTGACAAAAGTCGGCGAGAGGGGTGGAAATTTCTTTATGAGTTTCTTGTTTAATATAAAAAATTCTTTTATTTCAAAAATGCAAACTGTGCTTAGTGGACCTGATACAGCTTTAATGTCTGGAATTCTCCTTGGTGCACAAGATTCTATTCCAAAAAGTACAAAAGAAGATTTTCAAAAGTCTGGCCTCACACACATTTTAGTTCTTTCTGGATACAACATAACTATTGTGGGCAGTTCTGTCGCTTGGATGGCCTTGAGGTGGTTTCCTAAATTTATTTCTCTGGATTTTGGAGCTTTTGCAATTATCCTTTTTGCTTTACTTTCCGGTGGGGGAGCCTCCACGGTGCGAGCAACTGTGATGGCTTTGATCGCAATGCTTGGGAAAATTTTAGGAAGGGAAAATGATGCGGTGAGAGTGCTTTTTATTGTCGGTTTTCTTATGATTTTCATAAATCCACTGACTATAATGTATGATCCGTCATTTCATCTTTCGTTTCTTGCAACTTTAGGAATGATTTTGTTTTCGAATAAGATTGAGTTGAAATTGTTATTTATAAAATATCAACTATTTAGAAATATTTTAGCCACAACAATCGCCACCCAACTCCTCGTCGCTCCATATTTCCTTTGGAGCATGGGAAAAGTTTCAATGATCTCCCTCATTTCCAACATTTTTGTATTGCCAATTATTCCATTTACAATGTTTCTAGGTTTCCTAACAGGCACACTCGGTTATTTATCTTTTTATTTGGCATATATACCAGGGTTCATTGCACATCTATTTCTCTGGTACATAACAACCTCCGCCCGTCTTTTTGGCTCTATCCCATTTGCAGTTTTGGGAATCTAAACAACTACAAGTTCTGCTATCGCGGAACTTGTAGTTGTTTAAATTTTATTCAGTTATATAATATTTATATGTCTATAGTTTTAAATATTTTGAAAGAAATGTATGAAGCTGAGTTTAACTACAAAGGAGTTAGAGTGAATGGTTTTGGTATACCAACAGCTTTTTTGGCTAATAGTAAATCTGAAAGAGATACTTTGTATCGATTAAGTAGGGAAGGTTACATAAAAAAAGATAGAGGTGGGTGGCGGATAACAAATCAAGGAAAGAACAAATTAAAAAAATCGGATTATTTAAAATCATTCAATTCTCCGTTTTCTAGTCAAAGCAAAAAAAATTTATTGTTGACTTTTGATATACCAGAATCTCAAAAGGTTAAAAGGGAATGGCTTAGAATGCATTTGAAGGTGTTTAATTACAAAATGATACAAAGAAGTGTTTGGGTCGGACCGTCACCTTTACCAAAGGAATTCCTTCATTATTTAAAGGAGATAAAAATTGAAAAATATATAAAGACTGTTAAACTTTCAAAAAAACAAAAGTAAAATATCGGGAACAACAAAACAACTACAAGTTCTGCTATCGCGGAACTTGTAGTTGTTTTAATTTATGATGATAGAGTACTTTTTGTCTATAGGTAATATAAATAATAAAAAACACCAAAGGGTGACCTTGGTGTTTTTTATTTGAATTTATATTTAATTCCTAATTCTTAATTCTGTCCCTTCGCCTTCTCGAATCTTTTCTCCACAACATCCTGATTTGTGGCTGTGAGGTAGGCTTCGACGTATTTCTTTTTGTCGGCGGGGGTGTAGTCGATGTAGTATGAGTGTTCCCACATGTCGAGGCCGTAAATGAAGTCGAGTCCGTTAAGTTGTCCGAGATGTTGTTCATCTACCCATGCGTTGATTAGCTTGTCTGCCTTCTTGTCGTAATAAAGAATTGCCCAGCCGATTCCTCTTGTGAGGCAAATATTTTTGAATTCCTCAAACCAAGCTTCGGAGCTTCCGAAATCTTTTGCCATTTGTTTTGAAAGTGCACTTTCAGAATTTCCCATATTTGCTCCACCTTCAAGTTGTTCAAAATAGTATTCGTGGTTTCGCATACCATTAAATTCGAAAGAGAAACGACGTCGCATTTCGTTGATTGCATATGTTGTGCCGGCGGGCATTGGGGAATCTGGGCCAGTATATTTGTTCATCTCTTTGATGGTGTCTGAAATAACATTTACGTGTTTAACATATCCAACATAAAGTTTTAGATGCTCCTCGATTGTTTTTTTTGAAATTCCCTCAATTTCGGGAATGTTGAATGTTTGTTCTTTGTATTCCATGTTTTTTATTATGAGTTATTTGTTAAGTCTTATACTCATTGTATCACTATTTAGCTATAATATATAAATGAAAAGAAAGCTCATTATTGGCTCATTTTTAACCCTCGTTGTTCTGAATATTTTTATTTGGAGTGTTGTTTATTTTAATGATCATAAAAAATTGAAAGTAGACTTTCTGGATGTGGGGCAGGGGGATTCTATTTATATTGAAGCTCCAAATGGAAATAATATTTTGATAGACGGAGGTATTGATAGGAAGGTTTTGAGCTCTTTGGGTAATGTTTTACCTTTTGCTCATAAAAATATTGATATTGTACTTGCAACACATCCAGATGCAGACCATATTGGCGGACTTCCTTTTGTTTTTGATAATTATAAAATCTCTGCATATATTGATAATGGAGTAAAAAGTGATTCGTCTGTATTTAAAACTTTAGAAAATAAAATTGAAAGTGAAAAATCCCTGAGTGGGCAGGCTCAGAGAGTACAGGCAAAAGCTGGGATGAAAATAATTTTGGATCAAGATAAAAATATTGTACTTGATGTGCTTTCTCCATATATGAATGTTGAAAAAGTAAATGATACAAATATGAGCTCGATTGTTGGAAAACTTTCTTACGGATCTAGTACTTTTATGTTCACTGGTGATGCTCCAATAAATGTTGAACAAAATTTAGTAAAGAGATATGGGGGTAGTTTGGAAAGTGATGTTTTGAAGGTGGGGCATCATGGCTCAAAAACTTCTTCCAGCGAAGCTTTTTTGAAAGCTGTTGCTCCGCAATTTGCAATAATTTCTGTTGGCTTAAAAAATATGTACGGCCATCCGCATAAAGAGGTGATTGATTTGCTAAATAAATTAGGAATTAAGACATTGAGAACGAGCGAGGAGGGAACGGTGAAATGCGAGAGTGGTGGAGGGGAGGTTACTTGCAAATAGTTATTGTTGAAACTTGCAAAATCTTTATTCGGTGAAAGTTTCTTCTGGCACAAAAATTTTTTGTAAAAGTATTTTTCTGCTGAAAAATCTTTTCCACATGCCTCGCACCGTCGTGCTCCGGCCTTGCGCCCAGGTACTCACCTGAGCTCACTAAAAATTTTTTCCGTCCGTCGTCGCCTTTCATTACATGAACAGTAGACCTTTTGGATATAATCTTCGTTTTTTCAAAACTCGATTCTATCTCAAAAGGTTCTTCGGTGCTTTGATACGCACCTCAGCCTCCCGAGGCCAGCTGAAACTTCCACACTCAACGATTTTGCAAAATAGTTTTCCTCGAGCGGTGGGTAGGTGGAGGTGGCGGGCTGTTTTTGTGAGTACAAAAAAACAGGCTATATATTTTTTTCACATACATCTAAATGCGCGGCTGCGCATTTAGATGTATGTGAAATAGAGGGAAAAGTATTATGCAGATTAGTGACGGCCGTCACTTTTGTTCATAGTATTTTTTGTTTTGTATTTACTACAGACTAAGGACTAAAAACTAATAACTACCAAATCCATTTGACAATAGGCCGAGGGGGGGGCTACAATTAGGGGTATTTGAAAATAATTTATACATATGGAAAATTTCAATAGAGATAAATTCGCAAAAGAATTAAATGATGCTCGAGATCTTGGGGAAAAAGGAAAAAAATTAGCTCAAGGATTAAAAGCTGAGGTAAATAAAACAGAGGAATATAAAAAAGCAAAGGAATTACATATTCAAGAAAATAAAGATGAAAGAGATCTGAATAGTCAAAAAAATATTAAGGATAGAGCCGAAGCAGTTAGAGGTGAGATTGATGATTTACGGAAAGTTGAGTTAGAAAAACAAAAAGCTTTAAAAAAAGAGAGTTTAGAGAGGGCTTTAGATAAAACTCAAGAACAAATAGAGGCCGAACTTGGGATTAAGTTTGGTCCAATCTCTGGGCCTGTGAAGTTTGATGATATTGGCTGGAAAAATGAAAATATTAAAGAAGGAGAAGGTTGGAGATTGCTCACTGCTAAGGAGGCTGATGCCATTGTTTATCCCGCGAGCGAATTAAGTGATTCTAAATTATTTTCAAAGGGAGAAATAAAA
>CAZGFB010000047.1:0-6194 GCA_964525175.1 uncultured Candidatus Saccharibacteria bacterium
GAGGAGCTATTTTAACATATATTTTATTTTCTGTCGAATTTCGAGCTTTTTAGCCATATTTTTACGCAGACAATACCTCTTCGCATTGTCATCTTCGGGTAATCCCGGAGATCCAAGTCTGCATTTATTAATAACCGTTCAGTATTACTTTTTGCGACCGCTCCGGCCCCCTGCCGGGCCTCGCTTCGGTTTCGCCGAAAACTTTTTGATTACAAAAAGACCATGCTTTTCGGCTGCAAATGCTCGCAAAAAGTAACACTTTCACTCGTATGCTTAATTTCAATTGTGAACAACTATAAAGAGTTTGAGGTGAAGGGCTGTATTTTGTGACTACACAAAATACAGGCAGTTGGATTGGTGCCGAAAAAAGCCTCTGCAGAGGCTTTTTTTGGCACAGGGGATTCATAGATTTGCAAATATTGCGAAGTTGTGATATAATATAGGGTAATAAAGTTCCTTAAAAACTTGCGAATTCGCCTCAGCATTTTAGAGCTCATACGGATGGGAAATAAAATGCTGTGGCGAAGAGTCCAGCAAATCAAAATAAACAAACAAAAGAAAGATGACGCCATGCAAATGACCCCATCAGCAGAAGACAAAAAAACGAGCGAAGAAGAAAGAGAAACTCCCAACGGCCAAATCGATAAGGCTGTGGATATGTATCGTGCAATGCTTCAAAAACATTCGCATGAGTTTCCATCAAGTTCTGTACAAACAGTTCTCGGGCGAGAAGAGCTTGCCGCTGAACAGTTTTCAGTTTTCCGTGAGCAGGTTGAGCGGGAGGTGGACGATGTTGTTATTGTCCGCCACACAAAAGTCAACCGTACTCGTTCGTTCGAAGAACTAATTAAAGCTTTTAATTTCAAAGCGTTTGTAAATTATACTATCTGTGAAATGCCAAACGGTGATGACAACGGCGAAGAAGTCGACGTTCATTATTTTATAGGGAAAAAATTTCCTGCTGGATCGAAAGGGTATCACAGACAGTTTGAGATTCGTGGCTTAAAACCCGTGGACCCGTACTCTCTAGCTTCTGTAATCGAGGAAGATCCTGATTTTGCGAGCTCTCATTCAAATATGACACATTGGAATGATGGAAAACATTGGGGTTTTATCGCCTTTGGTCGATTTGGACAGAAACGGCTCGATATTTTTCCAGGAAGTGAAATTCCTTTGGATGTGACGTGGCTTGCCGGCATTCGCAAGTAGTTCTTGAATTCTCAATCGCCCCGGAAAGTCAGCAGACTTTCCGGGGCATTTTTCTTGCCTGTGTTTTTTTTGAATTTTATTCTTAATTCATAATTCTTAATTCCTAATTCTGTTTGAATTATGTTATAATTCAAACATGATTTCAAAATTTTTCTCTTTCATTAAAAAAAATAAGTACACATTAATAGTTCTGGTTTTAGTAATTGCTGGTGGAATCTATTATTTTGAAAATAAAGGCAACGGCGACGGTGAAGTTGTACAACTTACAAAAGGTGCACTCATAAGTGAAGTGAGTGTTGCTGGTAAAGTTATTTCCTCGAAAGATGTAAGTCTTTCTTTTGAAACAGGAGGTACTGTAAATTCTGTAAACAAAGATGTGGGGCAGAGAGTGGGCATGGGTGAAATAATTGTTTCTCTCGACTCAAGTTCCCTTCAGGCAAATCTAGCAAAAGCAGAGGCGACTCTTTCTGGCGAACAAGCTAAGCTTGAACAACTTCAAAACGGTGGAAGCGAAGCAACAGAAGTCACAACTTCAAAAAGAAAATTAGTTGATAGTATTTTAGACGGCTTCACTTCTTCTGATGATGCTATTCGCAATAAGACAGATCAATTTTTTGAAGATCCAGACACAGGAAATCCAAAAATTTTATTTGCTTTCAATGATTATGATTTGAAAGAAAAAATAAATAGAGAGAGAATAGTGGTAGAAGAGACGTTGGAAAAATGGTCAATTCTTAATTCTAAAATTACAATAGATAATGTGACAAATACTGATGCAGAAACTATCAGAGGATATTTGACGACAATAAAAATATTTCTAAATGATGTTTCTCGTGCAGTGAATAGCTTTGAGCCAAACAATACGCTTTCTCAAACCACAATTGATAAATATAAAAGTGATACAGCGAGTGCTCGGACAAATGTAAATAATGCATTAAGTGCCTTAACTCTCGCTCAAGAAGGTATTCGCTCCACAACTTCAGGAAAATCTGTACAAGAATCAAATGTAAAATCTGCGGAGGCTTCTGTTCTTGCAATTCAAACTCAAATTGAAAAGACATATATAAGAGCGCCTTTTTCTGGAATAATTTCTAAACAAGATGCAAAAGTTGGTGAAGCGATTTCTCCAAGTATGGGGCTTGTATCGCTTATAAGTGAGTCGTATGAAATCGAAGCGTATATTCCTGAATTAAATATTTCTGGTGTTGATGTAAAAGATAAAGCAAGGGTAAATTTGGACGCATTTGGAACATCTGCGGAATTTGGAGCTGTGGTTATACAAATTGATCCAGCTGAAACTGTGAAAGATGGTGTTGCAACATATAAGGTGCGACTTGCTTTTGAAAATGCAGATGCGCGTATAAAACCCGGTATGACAGCAAACATTAAAATTGAGACAGGAAAAAAAGATAATGTTTTGATTTTGCCACTTCGAGCTATCATCACAACAAACGGTGTAAGTACTGTAAAGATTAAAACAAATGACGAACCTATTGTAAAAGAAATTAAAATTGGTGAAAAAGATTCACGAGGAAATGTGGAAGTGATTTCAGGGATAACTACAGATGATCAAGTATTATTAAATCCATAATATAATATGCCTCAATTTATTCGTATAGGTTTTTATTTGGCTTGGCGACAAATTCGCAGAGCCAACAAATGGACAACATCACTAATTATTTTTGTGATGGTTTTAACTTTTCTAAACCTAGTTGTGGTCTCTGGTCTTTTGGTTGGTCTTATTCAAGGCTCTGTAAATGCGCATAAAGCACAATCTTTCGGAGATATTACAATTTCGAAACTTGCTAAAAAAGATTATATAGAAAACTCTCCTTTTATTTTAGACGTTCTTGATAATTTTAAAGATATAGATGTCTATACCACTCGCTATGCACAAGGCGGAGTGGTGGAGGCGAATTATCAAAGTGCTGCAAGAGATAGCGAAATCGACAGAGCAAACACAACCCTAGCTGGAATAGATCCGATAAGAGAAGATAGCGTTACAAATCTTTCGAAAAGAATTGTTGAAGGTGAATATTTAAAGCCTGGTGATTATGACAAAGTTTTGGTGGGCTCAATGCTTTTAAAAAGATATTTACCAATCGAATCTCCGGGATTTACACAGCTTGATAATGTTGGAGTCGGATCAAAGATAAGAGTTAAAATAGGTACGTCTATTCGTGAAGTGACAGTGAAAGGAATTTTAAAATCAAAAGTTGATACTGTTTCAGCCAAAGTCTTTTTTGTTGATACAGAACTTCGAGCGATTATGGGAAGAACAGATTATGGTCTTGATGAAATTGCAATAAAAATAAAACCGGGGGCAGATCCAAAGGTTGTGAAAGAAGCTCTTGTTCGAAGTGGAATTGGAGCGTATGCAAAAGTTCAAACATTTGAAGAAGGGGAGCCAAAGTTTCTTAAAGATATAAAAGACACTTTTGCTTTACTTGGAAATATAATCAGCTCTATCGGGCTTGTGGTGGCTTCTATTACAATATTTATTGTTATCTTCGTTAATGCAATTACAAGAAGAAAGTTTATCGGTATTTTGAAAGGTATTGGAATTAGTGGAAGAACAATCGAGACTTCGTATCTTTTTCAATCAGTATTTTATGCAGTCGCCGGCTCGCTAATCGGACTTGTTCTTCTTTATGGATTTCTTGTTCCCTATGTAAATGCACATCCTATCAATTTCCCATTTAGTGATGGAATTTTAGTAGCAACAGTTGTAGGTACGTTTTGGAGAGTAACATTACTTATTGTCGCAACAATGGTCGCTGGCTACATACCTGCAAGAATGATCGTGAGGAAAAATACACTCGATTCTATCTTGGGAAGATAGAATCGAGAGAATTAGGAATTATGAATTAGGAATTAAGAATAAATACAAAATGCCAGAAGAAAAGATTAAAAAATTTACTGACTTGGTTGTTTGGAAGGAAGGCCATAAACTAGTTCTTTCTGTATATTCTTTAACAAAAATATTTCCCAAAGAAGAGGTTTTTGGTTTGGTGAGTCAGATGAGAAGGGCTGTAGTATCTATAACATCAAATATTGTTGAGGGTTTCGGAAGGAAAGGTTATAAAGAAAAAATTCAATTTTATTACCTCGCCCAAGGATCTTTGATAGAATTAACTAATCAAATCATTATTTCAAAAGATATTAAATATATTTCTGAAAAAGAGTATGATTCCTTAATAACCCAGTCGGAAAACGTCCACAGGCTTCTTCAGGGATTAATCACGAAGTCAAAATCATTCTTAATTTCTAATCCTAATCTTAATTCTTAATTCTTAATTCTATTCATAAATATGATATCAGTAAAAAACCTCGTAAAAACATTCATCGATGGTGATAAAATCACCCCAGTTCTTAAGGGTGTTGATTTTGAATGTGAGAGTGGGGAATTTATTGCTATCATGGGGCGCTCGGGCGCCGGGAAAAGTACTTTCATGTATCAAGTGAGTTTGCTCGATGAGCCGACTTCTGGAGAAATAATTATAGACGGCCACGATGCTCATGAAATGACTCCAGATGAAAAAACAGATTTTCGTTTAACAGATCTTGGTTATGTTTTTCAAGATTATGCTTTGCTTCCAGATTTAACTGCAAAAGAAAATGTGGCACTTCCTTTACTTATGCAGGGTATGTCAAAAAAAGAAGCTTATGAAATCGCTTGTGCTTCTTTAACAAAAGCTGGTCTTGATCATCGTTTTGATTTTTTGCCAAGTCAGATGTCTGGTGGGGAACAACAAAGAGTGAGTATCACAAGAGCTGTTGCACACAAACCAAAAATTCTTTTTGCAGATGAACCGACTGCGAACCTCGATAACTATTCTTCTGGTCTTGTGATGGAAATGTTTAAAGAGCTTCACAAAGAAGGTCAAACAATCATAATGGTGACTCATGAAGAACAATATGCAAAACTTTCAGAGAGAATAATCTTTTTTGATGACGGGAAAATAGTGAAAGAAAAAAAGGCGTTTGCAAAAGAATCATAATTGTGATGTACTTATGAAAATGTTCTTTGATAGGACTTGTCTCAAACCTTTAAACTGAAAATGAAAAAAATAAGGACTTGTTACTATGTAATACTATTGTTTATGGCCTTTTGCATTCTGCTTGTTTCGGTTTTAGGAGTTTTTGCTGTTGAAAAAAAGAAAGCAGAAGCTTCGAAAATTACCGTCGAACAAATAATCCTAGGCGCCATAAGACTCATCGATGAAAAACCAAAAGATTTTAAGATTAAGTTTTCGTTGGGTGCACCGGAGGCCTATAACTAAATCTAAAAAATGAAAGCGAAAATTGTAAATTGGGGAGTTAGAATTTTCTTGAGTACAATTTTTATTATTTTTGGTACCGTATTGAGCGGTATTATTTGGAGTTCAATATCACCGCGTTAGTCTTCGCAGACTCACGCGGTTTTTCCTTGCCCTTAAAACTTTTTGTTCACAAGAATTCAAAACATATTATTGTATTCAATAATATGTATGAACAAAAAGTTTGAAGGGTCATAATAATACTTTACAAACTTTATAAACTTGATAACTTTCAACAAATTCTATGTTATAATACACTCATGACAAATATAATTCACAGACTACATCAAAAACCAGAGCATCATAGAAAAGCTGTGGCTTTGGGTGTTTCTTTTATTATTACTTTGATGGTCTTTGGGATTTGGGCTAGCGAATTACCTTCTAAATTTGGTTCAGTGCAGGGTGTGGCAAAAGAGACTCAAAAACAACTTGAAGATGGGATCACCCCGCTCGCTACTGTTAAAGCTTCTTTCGATGAAGCTAAAAAAAGTTTTGTAGATTTAAAGACGGGACTAGGGCAGTAATCGATCTCGATACTCTAGATATTTTAGTTGAAAACATCACACTTAAATGTGGTGTTTTTCGTTAATTTTATTCCAACAAACGAGGAGGTGTGAACAAGTAATCTTGTTCACAACGTCCGAGTGCAGTTGAGAACAAAAGGTT
>CAZGFB010000048.1:0-6161 GCA_964525175.1 uncultured Candidatus Saccharibacteria bacterium
GAAAGAGAAAAAATTTCAAAGAGACTTATTGTTGTTAAATCAATGGTGAAAGGAGGTATCCGCCCAGAGTGGATGTTCCTTACACGTATCCCTGTGATTCCACCAGCACTTCGCCCAATGGTTGCTCTTGATGGGGGACGACATGCGACTTCAGATGTGAACGATTTGTACAGACGAGTTATCAACCGAAACAATCGTTTGAAGAAACTTATCGAAATCAAAGCGCCAGAAGTTATTTTACGAAACGAAAAAAGAATTCTTCAGGAAGCTGTGGATGCTCTTATAGACAACTCAATTCGTCATGGTAATGCGGCTTTCGCAGGATTAAACCAAGCACAGCGAAGACCTTTAAAATCTATTGCTGACAACTTGAAGGGTAAAAGAGGTTTGCTTCGAGGAAACCTTCTTGGAAAACGTGTGGACTACTCAGGACGTTCAGTGATTGTTGTTGGTCCAGATCTTAAACTTCATCAATGTGGTTTGCCAAAACATATGGCACTTGAACTTTTCCGACCTTTTGTTATTTCAGAACTACTTGCAAAAGAACTAGCATTCAACATTCGTGGAGCAAACAGATTGATCGACGAAGGTATTCCAGAAGTATGGGCAATTCTTGAAGGTGTAATTGAAGGAAAATACGTTCTTCTAAACCGTGCTCCTACACTTCATAGGCTTGGTATTCAGGCTTTCCAACCAATCCTAATTGAAGGATCAGCTATTCAAGTTCACCCACTTGTATGTACAGCGTTCAACGCGGACTTCGACGGTGACCAAATGGCTGTTCACGTTCCACTAGGCGAGGAAGCTCAAATGGAAGCTCGAGAAATTATGGCTGCTGATAAAAACATTCTAAAGCCAGGTTCTGGAGATCCTATTGTTGCTGCAAAACTTCTTGATATTGTTCTCGGTTGTTATTGGATGACAAAAATAATCGAAGGAACAAAAGGCGAAGGAAAATATTTCTCAAGTCCAAACGATGCTATCAACGCATACGACTATGGCTTGGTAGGTTTCCGCGCAAAGATTAAAGTTCTTGCAACAGATACTGCAAAGTATGCACAATTCGAAAATGGAACATTTGAAACTTCAGTAGGTAGACTTCTTTTCAACTCAGTTTTGCCAAAAGATTATGCATATATAAATGCAGAAATGGAAAAGAAGAAAATGACAGCGATTATTGATGATCTGACAAACAAATATGGTATCGAAAATATTCCAACCATAATGGATAAGATTAAAGCTTTCGGTTTCAAGTACACAACTCACTCAGGTACAACTTGGGGTATTGATGATGTGCGAGAGCCAGCTTCAAAAGCAATAATTATTGAAAACGCAAAGAAAGAATCTGAAGAAGTTCAAAATCAATTCAACGAAGGTCTTCTATCTGAAGATGAAAGATACCGAAAAAATATCGAACTATGGCATGAAGCTAAAGGAAAGATTGAAAAAGTTATGACAGAAGCTTTTGTGAAAGATGGACCAATTTATGACATGGTTATTTCAGGAGCTCGAGGTTCTATCGGTAACATTACACAGATGGCGGGTATCAAAGGTCTTATTGCAAACAACCAAGGAGAGACAATTGAATTCCCAATTCTTTCATCATATAAAGCAGGTCTTACACCTATCGAGTATTTCATTTCAACTCACGGTTCTCGTAAGGGTTTGACAGACACAGCGCTCAACACTGCTAAAGCCGGTTATCTAACACGACGTCTCTTTGATGTTGCGCAAGATGTGGTTGTTTCAGAAGTTGATTGTGGTACAAAAGATGCGGTTGTAATTGTTCGAGGTAGTGATTCCGGAATCGAAATTCCTCTATCAAAGAAAATCCGAGGACGTGTTGCTTCTGCCGATATTGTTGATTCAAAAGGCACAGTAATATTTAAGAAAGGTCACTTAATTTCAAAAGATGATTCAAAGATTGTTGAAGAAAGTGATGTTGCATCTGTAAGTTTGCGTTCACCTCTTACTTGTGAATCTCTACACGGTGTTTGTGCACAATGTTACGGAACAGACTTAGGTAGAAACGAAATGATTGATATTGGAGAAGCTGTTGGAACAGTTGCCGCTCAAGCTATTGGAGAGCCGGGAACACAGCTAACAATGCGTACATTCCACGCCGGAGGTATTGCCTCAGTGGGTGGAGACATTACACAAGGTTTGCCTCGTGTTGAAGAAGTTTTTGAAAAACGAGCTCCAAAGAATCCAGCTATTGTAAACAAAGTTGATGGAACAGTTAGTGAAGTTATTGATCTTGGAAAAGATAGAATGATTAAAGTTCTATCAGAAGGAGGTGAATCAAAGAAAGTAAAAGGCGAGACAGAATATGCATTCACAAACAAACGTGTTGCAACAGTACGTGTTGGCGACAAGGTTATAAAAGGTCAGCTTATGACAGATGGTTCTGCAGATATTGATGAAGTGTTCAAATATGGTGGAAAAGAAGCTACTCAAAACTATATTATTTCTGAAGTGAATAAACTTTACGAACTACAAGGAGAAACTGTTTCTCGAAAACATATTGAAGTTATCGTTAAACAAATGTTCTCACGAGTACGTGTTAAAAAAGCAGGAGATACATTGTTTACAGAAGGAGAGTTGCTAGAAAACGCAGCGCTTCATGAAGAAAACGAAAGAGTAATTGCCGAAGGCGGAGAGGGAGCTACAGGAGACGCAGTGGTGATGGGTATTACAGAAGTTTCACTTTCACGAAGATCATTCCTTTCAGCTGCATCATTCCAACACACAACTCGAGTTCTTATTCAGAACGCCGTTCGAGGTAATGAAGACATGCTACGAGGCCTTAAAGAAAACGTTATCATCGGTCGTCTTATTCCTGCTGGAACAGGATTTGCCGGAAGTAAGAAGCATAAGATGATTGCTGATTTGCAAGAAGAACTACGAAAAGTGTACAAGACTGATACATTCATTAGGGATGAGGAATAGCACACGGCACGAATGACGCGAATGGACTACGACGAATGACACGAATAGCATACAGAACGCACCCTCTCTGTCATCCTCGGGTACTCCCGGGGATCCAAGTCCAGAATTCTTGCCCCCTCTGTCATTCCCATGAAGACGGGAATCCATGAAAATTCGAATTATCATGGATCCTCGCATTCGCGAGGATGACAATGCAGGAGAATTCTATTCGTAAATTCGTGTCGAGTTAACTGAGTTTGTAAAAAAAATGTCAAATGTAGATACTATAAAAGAACGTTTGGGTATTGTAGATGTACTTTCATCGTATATTAAACTTGAGCACTCAGGCGTCAATTTTAAGGCGAGATGTCCTTTTCATAATGAAAAGACTCCATCTTTCTTCGTGTCTCCAGACAGGAATAATTATTACTGTTTCGGTTGCGGTGCAAAAGGAGATATTTTTTCTTTTGTTGAACAATTTGAAGGTGTAGATTTTCGAGGAGCTTTAAAAATGCTAGCAGAAAAAGCTGGTGTGACTTTAGACTACGAGCCGAGAGAGCAAGGAGATGAAAAAGAAATATTATTTTCTTTGATGGAAAAGTCTATGAAGCTTTATGAAGCTGAGCTAGAAAAAAATACAAAAGCAAGAAACTATTTGTTAGGTCGTGGAATCACAGAAAATACAATTAAAGATTGGCATATTGGCTTTGCTCCGGATGATTGGCATTTTACAGAAATGTCTTTGAAGAAAGATTTTAAAATCGAAGATATTGAAAAAGCTGGTTTGATCAAAAAAGGGGATAAGGGGTATTACGATAGATTCAGAGGCCGAATAATGTTCCCACTTTTTGACACGACTGGCAGAATAGTAGCTTTTTCCGGAAGAGCATTTGAGCAACCAGAAGACACAGCAAAATATTTGAACAGTCCCGAAACACCGATATTTAGCAAGTCCGCTGTTTTGTATGGTTTGCACAAAGCAAAATTAGGAATTCGTGAAAAAGATTATTCTATTCTTGTAGAAGGACAAGTAGATTTGCTTATGTCTCATCAAGCTGGGTTTTCAAATACTGTGGCCACATCGGGTACTGCACTTACAGAACAACATCTTCATATTCTAAAACGTTTTTCAAATAGAATTATGGTAGCCTATGATGCCGATGGCGCTGGATGGCGAGCTTCAAAAAGAGCTTGGGAGATGGGTCTCGCTTTAGGAATGGAAATTAAAATTGCAGAAATACCAGAGGGTTTTGATCCAGCGGATTTGATTTTGAAAGATAAAAATATGTGGGTGGAAGCTTTGAAAAATTCTCAACATATTGTGGACCTTTCAATTGAAAAAGTTAAAACTGATATTAAAGATACAAGACTTTTGAGTAAAAGAATTAGAGAAGAAGTTTTGCCTTATGTTGCAAATATTGAAAGCAATATGGAGCAGTCTCATTATGTTAAGAAAATTTCGGAGCTTGGAGATTTCTCAATCGAATCTGTTATGCAAGATTTACAGAAAATAAAAAGAGCTCAAGAGCCAAGTCTGGGGAAAAATGATGAAAACGTAGTTGAAAAAGTTTTCCGCAAGGATTCATTAGAAAGAAAAATATTAGGAATTGTGTATTGGCAAGATAAAGTTTCGGAGCCTCAAATTGATAGAGAATTTGTTAAAACGGAGGTTAAAAGAATTATAGGAGATGATGTTTTTGAAAAAATAGAAGTGGAGTTAAAAGATATAGTAGGGGATTTGATTTTTGAAGCAGAATCTTACTATCCAAAAAACGAACTTCTGAAAAAGGATATAGTTGAACTTTTGAGACAGTTGGAGATTGAAAGTTTGAAAAAAGTTTTTTCAATCAAAATGAAAGAAATATCCCAAGCAGAGAAAGATGGAAAATTAGAAGAGGCTCAGATGTTGCTCATTGAATGTCAGGGTGTTTCTAAGAAAATTAATGATTTAAAGAATTCATCCCGTTAGAGATAAAAATGTTAATTAGCAAGTTTAATAATATTTATAGTTAAATTTACCTATCAGAAAATATAATAGTTTTCTACGGAAACATTCAATTTATAAAATATGTATAAAAATAGATTAATAAATATTAAAAAAGATACAAACACATATAAACTATGTTTCCTATCTCTAACGGGATAAATTAATGACATTTGTAAAGATTATTAGTATAATTGTTTTAATATTATGGCAACTCTAAAGAAAAAAAATAATAAGGCTCCTATAAAAAAACAAACAAAAATTTTGAAAAAAACAAAAACCCCCCTGGCCGGGCAGGCTAAAAAAACCAAAGAAGTTAAATTGGTCAAAAAAGTTGTAAAAAAAGTTGTTGCAAAAAAAGCAGTAAAGCCTGTGAAAAAAGTGGCTACCAAAGTTGTTGAAAAAGCTCCTACGGCGCCAGTTGTGCGTGTGATTCCCCCTCCTGTTATCCCTAAAAATAAAGCATGGGAATTGAAAGCTGTTAAACTTTTAGAAAAGGGTAAAGACCGCGGTTTTATTACATACGACGAAGTTCTAAAGGAGTTTCCAAATATCGAAAGTGATGTTGATTTTCTTGATGAGCTTTATACAAAGCTAAGTACTTCAGGTGTTGATATTGTTGAAGGGGGAGGCCTTTTGGATATGGATTCTATTTCTGGTGCAAAAGATAAACATATCTATACTCGTAATCAAGATTCTCAATACGATTCAATTCAAATCTATTTGAAAGAAATTGGTCAGTATCCTTTGATCCATGCTCATGAAGAAAAAGAACTTGCGCGAAGAATTCAAGATGGTGATGAAGAAGCGAAAAACTTGCTTGCTCGTGCCAACCTTCGACTTGTGGTTTCTATTGCAAAAAAATATGTGGGACGTTCTGCCGATTTAACTTTGCTCGACCTTATTCAAGAAGGTAACTTAGGTTTGTTTAAGGCTGTAGATAAATTTGATTGGACAAAAGGTTATAAATTTTCAACATATGCAACTTGGTGGATTCGCCAAGCTATCACTCGAGCGCTTGCCGACCAATCTCGAACAATTCGTGTTCCTGTGCACATGGTGGAAACAATTGCAAAATACAAACAAGTTGTGCGAAGACTTACTATCGATTTAGGACGTGATCCAATGCCAGAAGAAATTGCGACAGAGATGGGGCTTGAAGTTGATAAGATTTATACAATTGAAAAAATTGATCAAAGCACAATCTCACTTGAGTCGCCTGTGGGTGAAGATGGTGATGATGGAAAAT
>CAZGFB010000049.1:0-6150 GCA_964525175.1 uncultured Candidatus Saccharibacteria bacterium
GCTCATATACCTGCATAAGCTCAATTTCTTGCATTTGAGATTGCAAACTGTCGAGGGTTATAGATTTTCGGTGTAAATAAGGCGGTCTGGATAACACGCCTGTGAAAATCAATGTCTCAACGATGCGAGAGTGATATTACTATAAATCAAGATAAAAGTCCATACTCAGGCAAAACAACGCCCCGGCTAGTAAATTTCTAGCCGGGGTTAGTTTAAGAATATTTCAACACATCAATCGCCCTCACCTCGACCACACACTTTGTTTTCAGACTGCGATGAACTCCGCAGTTCATTCGGACCTACTGCTAGTGCTACATACCATGGAACCAAAAACACTGCACCCTATCCAAAGTGATACTTCCTCTAAGGCTTTTCGGTCAAAGATCAAGCGGAAGAAGAAACTATTCTAGATACAATAATATCACATTCGAGAAAAAGCTTTAAGTAAATTAATTTAACCCAAAGTACCTCACAGCATTGTCACTAAGAGTCTTTCTTACCACTTCAAAATCTTCACCTCGAATTTCTGCAATCTTTTTTACAACTTCTTGCACAAAAGCCGGCTCGTTTCTTTGCCCTCTATATGGAACAGGTGTGACATATGGTGCATCTGTCTCTGACATCATTTTATCAAGCGGAATAAATTTAATGACTTCATCATAATCCTTTGTAAATGTAATCACTCCAGTAAATGACATAGTAAAACCGAGATCGATAAACTTCTTTGCCTGTTCTAAACTTCCGGCATAAAAATGGCAATTGCCTCGAAGTTTTGATTCAGGATTTAAGATATAAGATTCAAGAATAAGAATTGCATCGTGATAGGCATCTGCAATTTCACCAGACCTTAAATGTAGCATCATTGGCTTATCATATTTTAATGCTAATTCGATTTGTTTCTTAAATGTATGAATCTGCTTTTCCCTCTCATTCTTAAATCCTAAATCATGAATCTTAAATCCTTTATAATCCAAACCACATTCCCCTACCGCAACAACTTTTCCGCTTGTCACTAATTTTTCAAATCCTTCTTCATTAAAATTTTCGTCTTTTTTATCCGCTGGATGAAGCCCAATACAAGCATAAATATTTTCATACTTTGAGGCTAGCTCTACAGCCTTAACAGATGAAGCGAAATCAGTCCCCACAGTTATTGTCGCTGTGTTTGTATCTTTCAATCTTTGTATAACATCATCAAAATCCTTCTCATAATCAGAAAAGTTTAAATGTGAATGAATATCTATATATGAGTACATAATTTAAAATTAAAAATTTAAAATGTAAAATTAACACAAAACAAGAAGTGTAATCGCGACTATGTTTTGTGTCATCCTCGCGAATGCGGTGATCCAGGTTCTAAATTTTACAGACTGGATTCCGGACTAAATCCGGAATGACACACGGAGGGTTTAATCCTTACGTAAAAATAGTGGAGACTCTGGCATCGTGCCGGTTTTTACATAATTTGAAATCTTTGATGCTGTCTCTGGTAAAATCGGTAAAAGATTCTCGGAAATAATATCCAAATACGCAAGAAGCTCTCCTAATTCTTTCTCCCCTTTTTCTTTATCTGTCTTTATTGTTTTGAAAGGCTGATTATCTTGAATATATTTATCAGCAAAAGAGATTAAATCCCAAATTGCTTCTGTTACCATTTGTAAATTATAAGTTTCAAATCCTTTGTTTTGTTTTTCATAAAAAGCTTTTACAGGTTCGCTCTTCTTTATGTCCTCAACAATTTTACTATCAAGAGTCACAGTATTTGATGTCGCCATTCTCATCACACGAGAAACAAGATTACCCAATCCGTTTGCGAGACCTGAATTATAAGAAGCCTTAAATCGTTCTTCTGTAAAAGGAGAATCTTCAAAAGCCCCAACTTCTCTCAATACAAAATATCTCAAAGCATCTGTTCCGTAATCTCTTATCAAATCCTTTGGATTCGCCACATTACCAAGAGACTTACTCATTTTTACACCTCCCTCTCCTGTGATAAATCCATTAATTATAACGTGATTTGTATTTGGCAAATCTCCTGCCATTAGCATTGCTTGCCACATTGAAGATTGAAAACGATTATTATCCTTCCCACAATATTGAACAGTCTCTCCGTCTACCCAATATTTTTTAAAATCGTGATCTAAATCTGGATAACCTAAAGTTGCAATATAGTTTATGAGCGCATCAAACCAAACATACATAATATGATCTGGATCGCCCGGAACCTCGATACCCCAAGGCATTTTTGATTTCAAACGAGAAATACTAAAATCTTGAAGACCTCCTTTCACAAAACTTTTCATTTCGTTTAAACGAAAATCTGGAATTACAAATGTAGGATTTTCTTCATAATATTTTGTAAGTTTTTCAGCAAATGCAGAATACTTGAAAAAATAATTTTCTTCTTCAATTATTTCAAGTTCACGATTTGGGTGAATTGGACACTTCCCGTCCACCAAGTCGCTATCTGTTTTTTCTTCCTCACAACCTACACAATATTTTGCTTTATAATTCTTTTTATAAATATAGCCATTGTCGGAAACTTTTTTCCAAAAAGCTTTTGTGGCTTCTATATGTTTTAAATCTGTAGTACGAATAAAATGCACATCATCACTTATGCCTAAAAGTTTCAAAAGTTCTTTTACTTTTCCTGCATAAAAATCTACATATTCTTGTTCTGTCTTTCCTTCTTTTTTTGCTCCTTCAAAAAGTTTCATCCCGTGCTCATCTGTACCAGTATTGAAAAACACATCAAAACCTTGAAGTTTTTTGTATCGTGCCACAACATCAGCACGAATAAATTCCATCGCATGCCCCAAGTGAGGTTCAGCGTTTACGTATGGAAGTGTGGTGGTAATGTAAAAATTTTTATTAAAAGTATCTATTTCACTCATTTGTCTTTCTTGTTTATTTTGTAATTTTATTCATCCCTCCCTCTGTCATCCTCGTGTACTCACGGGGATCCAAGTTCGAATTCCAGACTGGAGTCCCGAGTATTTTTCTGCTGAAAAATCTCTTGACCTCGACTCGACTCGTCAGTCTCCGTCCTTGCGCTCGGGTCCCACCCCGAGCTCACCCGCATTCGCGAGGATGACATACGGGATTAATCTATTCAGATAACTTGTTAAATCTTTTATTTTCTATATCATTCAACACCTCAATTATAATCGCTGCAGCTGGAATTGAAAGAATGATACCAATGAATCCAGCAAGCTTAAGCCCGATAATTAAAGTAAGAATAACAAGAATTGGCGGTATACCAACAATCTTTCGAACAACCAAAGGATAAATCAAATGGTTTTCAAATTGTTGAATGATTACATAAAGACCAATCACAAGAAATGCTAATGTTGCTCCTCCGTCTGATAGAGCGACAGCAAATGCAGGAATAATAGCTAAAATAATTCCGAATATTGGAATAAGCTCAAGCACCATAGCAATCAACGCCAAAAATAAAGCACTCTTCACACCTAAAATTGAAAGTCCTAAATATGTAAGAATTCCGATGATGATTCCAAGGAGCATTTGCCCTTGTAGCCACAGACCAATCTTTTTTTCAGAACGTCTCCATAAATCTAATATATATTTTTCATAATGATCTGGAGTAATTACTCGCAAGAAATTCCCCACTCCATCCTCTTGAACAGAGAGATAGAAAGATAAAACCACAATTAAGATAAAGCTAATGATGCCACCGAAGAATCCTGAGATCGTACTAAATAGGCCACCCGTCACATCAGAGAATGTCGAACTTAATGATTCTACAATATTTCTAATCGATAAGTTTGGCAACGACGCTCCGAAAGAAGTGTCGCTAAGCGGACTTAGAAGATTTGTTGTATCGACATATCGAGGCAATGAATCAAGAATCCCCAAAACATCAGAAATAAACGTCGGTAGGAAGAAATAAAATCCACCAGCGACAACTAAACCAATTGAGAGAAAAACCATCACCACAGCCAAAACACGCGGGACTTTTCGTTTTATAAGCAATCTGTTTATAGGCTCAATGGCAGCTGTAATTGTTACCGCAGTAAGGACCACTAGTAAAATATCCCTTAAAATATAGATTAAATAAAAACTAAAGCCTATAAGTATAGTCCGGATAATGGTTCCGGATGAAATATTCAGGGTGTTGTTATGCATAAGGAAATAGTAGCACAAATTTCAGCTTTTAGGCACTAGGCGCTAGGCGCTAGCTAATTCGAAATACAAAGATACAAGAAAGACTTTCCCTTCGGGAAAGTCTTTCTTGTGAATTCAAAAGCTAGAGCCTAGCGCCTAATTGCTAGAGCCTAAATCTTAAGCAAAGGCAAGAATTCACCTGCGTCCTTATATGGTCCCACCATCGCAAGATTCAAACCTTCATTTTTTAAAATTTCTTGAGCAACTTTCTGAATTTCTTTTGCTGTAACTTTTTCTACTTTCGCTACAATATCTTCTGGTGTTCTTATCTTTTTATCATGAAGCAATTCTTGAAACCCGTAAAAGTCTGCAAGCGCATCTGATGATTCCAAACCAAGAAACATTGTGCCGATTCTATAATCTTTAGCTTTTCGAAGCTCTACTTCAGGAATTTGTTCTTCTGCAATTCTTTTCACCTCTTCCAAAATTCCAGAAATAGCCTCTTTCACTCGAGCATTAGCAACGCCTGCAGAAATTGCGAAATTACCGTGAGTTGTATAGGAATTTTTTCCAGACCCAACATAATAGCAAATACCTAACTCTTCACGCATTTTTTGAAAAAGTCTCGAGCTCATTCCCCCACCAAGGACAGTTGATAGAAGTGTAAGTGCCGTATTTCTTTTATCATATCTGTCGAATCCACGAAAACCAATTATCAAATGTGTTTGATCTGTTTCTTTAAAAAAGATTTTTGCTTGTGGTTTCTTTTGCACTTCTGTCACCTTTTCAATTTTTCCTTTCTTTCCATTTGAAACTTTATCAAACAGTTTTTTTATTTCTTCTATAACTTTCTTTTCATTCATCTTTCCTGCCACCACCACAGTTGTAGCTTTCGCCGTATAATGATCTTTATGATATTTCACAAAATCTGCGCGATTCATTTTTCGAATATTTTCTTTTGGGCCAATAATCGGTCTTCCTGCTGGCTGGTCACCATAAAGTAATTCTTCAAAAATCTCCCCCACCTTTGCTCTTGGCAAATCTTCATACATATTTATCTCTTCAATAATCACGCCTTTTTCTTTTTCAATTTCCCCCTCTGGAAATTTTGAATTTAAATAAATATCAGAAACAATATCAAGAAGTTTAGAAGTTTTAGAGTAGTGTGCCTTTGCCCAGTAGCCGGTATATTCATTGCCTGTAAAGGCATTTGACTGAGCACCAAGGGAATCCAGCTCAGAATTAATCGCTGACGCAGAAGGCCTTTTCTCAGTACCTTTAAAGCAAACATGTTCCAAAAAGTGAGAAATTCCATTTTTATCCTTACTTTCATAATTTGAGCCAGCTTCCACAAGCGACATTACTGTCACTGTTGAATTATCCTTCATTGGCACAGTAATAATCCGAAGCCCGTTTTTAAGTGTTGTTTTGGTGAATGACATGTACGCAGTTTAACAAATATTCAAATATGTGCAAAAGTTGGCAAAATAAAAACCCTTTGATGCTATCAAGGGGTTTCCGATTTAGTATACAAAATCGTAATCATAAATAGTTACTTGGAGTGAAAGGGATTTTCGATGACGCCCAGAAAGTACAAAAACAGAAGATACAACCCTCCAATAATCAAAATGCCAAAAATGACACATGGGAAGACCTGAAGCATGAGTGAGATTACTCCAACAACCTCCTCGTTCACACCCATGGACACCAGCGAATCAAAATTATTATCTGTGATTCTTCCGCACACAAACATAATGATACAAACAATAACTGCCGATGCATACGCTTTCATATTTTTTGTTTTGACTAGCCATTGGTTTTCTTGGCTACATCTTTCAAAGCACAAAATGCACTGAAAGATGTAGCCAAAAATGCAAACTATATCTTTATATATTATAACATAATTATGTGTAAAATACAAGGATTTGCACCACATGCGTCCAAAAAGAGCTCAGCAGAGGCTTTTTGTTTGCTTCTATTCAACTGTCTGTATTCCTTGTAATCGAGGAATACAGCCCGCCAACT
>CAZGFB010000050.1:0-5992 GCA_964525175.1 uncultured Candidatus Saccharibacteria bacterium
TGTGTTTTTCTACTCACTACTCACTACAACCTACAAACTATTTTTGTCACAAATATTTTTCTGGTGAAAAATTTCCTGACCACGCCTCGCGCCGTCGCGCTCCGGCCTTGCGCACGGAAAATCATTTCCCAAATGATTTTCTTTTTCCGTGCTCACCCCTCATAAAATCCTCACGGCTCATTTCTTTTTTTCCTTCAGGGATTACTCTTGTTATGATAAAGTCTCCGTTTTCATATTTTGCATCTTTAACCACAACGCGAATTTTTTTATCGTCTTTTTCTAAAAAGAAAAAAGCATTTGGCCAACCAGAATAGGCTTTCACTTTTCTGAAGTTTAAATAGGGGTTACCAGCCAAATCTAAAAGCGCATCATTTTTTTCTATCTTCACGCAGTATGTTGCTTTTGAATGGTCTTGCTCGATTTCTTCAATTTCACCGGAGACCCATTTTGGTAAAATGTTTGCAAGTAATTCTCCACCAACATCACCGAGTGTTTTTTCAAGCTCTTCTTTTTTTGGCCACTCAGGCACATTATATTCAACTTGTGCCAAAATTGGTCCATGATCCATTTCTTTATCAAGACGCATAATACTCACACCTGTTTTTTTAATATCTTTTAATATGGCTGTTTCAATAGGGGAAGGGCCACGAAGTTTTGGTAAAAGAGAAGGATGAACATTTAAAGTTTTAAATTTCGGAAGATTTAAAAATCTTTCAGGAATTATTTTTCCATACGAAGCAACAATAAATAGTGAGTAGGGGGTAGCTTGCCCTCCTAAGTTTTTGCTATCGCAAAAATTTTGGAGGGTAAATAGTTGTGTGTAGAATTCATCATCCAGCTTATCTGGTTGTAAAACAGGAATATTATTTTCTTCGGCCCATATTTTTGTAAGAGTGGGTTTTATCTCAAGTTTTCTACCTTGTGGTTTATCGGGGGTGCTTACAATAAGTGTAGGTAAATAACCTTTAGATTTTAATGTATCTAATATATAAACAGAGAACTCTGAAGTTCCCCAAAAGACGAAATTGATTGGTTCATGATTCATGATTTATGATTCAAGATTCAAGAATGATTCCTAAATCTTAAATCCTAAATCTTAAATCCTAACACTCAAATCTTAATTCTTAATTCCTAATTCTTAATTCTGTCCATCGGGTGGTAAATCCTTTATGCTTTTTGCGTGGTCGATAAAGAGAATTCCATTCAAATGATCTGTTTCATGTTGAAAAATTTGAGCAATGAGCCCACTTGCTCCTCGAGAAAACTTTTCACCTTTTTCATTATAGGCTTCAATTGTGGCACGAGTAGCTCTTTTCGTTTTTCCGTATAGGTAGCGTACAGAAAGACATCCTTCATCTACAAGTTTTCTATCTTTTGAAATTTTTGTGATAATAGGGTTTATATAAACTTCATCTGGGCATCCCTCAGTTCTTTTTACAATATCGTTTGCTTTACCTGAAATAACAAAAATACGTAAAGCGAGACCGATTTGAGGTGCGGCAATAGCCACCCCATCATCTTGAGAGGCAAGAGCTTTCCTCATATCTGAAATTATTTTTTGAATTTTTGGAGAAAGTATATCTTTAACAGGCACCTCTTTTGCGATTTGCCTTAAAACAGGATCTTCTCTTTGCACGATTTTAATTGCCATTTGTCAAAACTATAACATATTTTTGTCTGGAAGTACATAAAATAGGCCTTAGTCATTAGGCACTAGGCTCTAGCTAAAAATTCAAGAACGATTTTCCGAAGGAAAATCGTTCCCGTATTCTGCGTTTGCTAGAGCCTAGAGCCTAGTGCCTAATGATTAATTAGTGTAATATGGTCAATATGGCAAACATAAAAGCTGGTCGGGTGTTGGGTATTGATTTTGGTACAAAAAGAATAGGGGTGGCTCTTTGTGATGAGAATAGAGAAATGGCTCTTCCTTTACAGGTGGTTAAAAATGACAAAACTGCTGTGTCTGTCATCTCTAAAATAATTAAAGAAAAAGATGTTAATTTGGTGGTTATAGGGGAGTCGAAAGATTTTAATATGAAAGATAATGCCGTAATGGATGATATAAGAGCTTTTGAAACAATGCTTTCAAATGAATCAGGAGTAGAGATTGATTATGAACCAGAGTTTTTAACTTCACATCAGGCACATCACGTACAAGGTAAAACAAAAATGCTTGATGCTTCAGCTGCGACGATTATTTTACAGAGCTACCTTGATAGACATCAAATTAATAATTAATAATTAAAAATGTAAAGTTAATGCAGGGTCTTGAATTAATTTTACATTTTACATTTTAAATTCTACATTAAATATATGATTAATTACGAAGATTTTAAAAAAGTTGAGATGAAGGTGGGGGAGATTAAGGAGGTGGAGTTGGTTGACGGTTCAGAAAAGCTTTTAAAACTAAAGGTTTTATTCGCCGATGAAGAAAGACAGATTCTTTCGGGTATTAGGAAATTTTTTGATGATTATAATGTTCTTGTTGGAAAAAAAGTTCCATTTGTAATAAATCTAGAACCTCGAAAAATGATGGGACTCGAAAGCCAAGGTATGATTTTGGCGGTGAATGATGATGAAGGTAATTTTTCTTTGCTTGAAGTGGATAACAAAATAAAAAGTGGATCGAGCGTGTCGTAGGAATGCGGAATTAAGAATTATGAATTAAGAATTAGGAATTAGAAATACAATACTTTAGAGAGGCTTTTCCGAAGGAAAAGCCTCTCTAATTTGTATCAATTAAAAAATTAAAACATTATTTATCCCAGATAATGCAATAAACTGGGACTTGAAAATTAAAAATTT
This sequence comes from uncultured Candidatus Saccharibacteria bacterium, assembly GCA_964525175.1. Lineage (GTDB taxonomy): Bacteria > Patescibacteriota > Minisyncoccia > Phycocordibacterales > CAIZIN01 > CAIZIN01. The sequence goes on from CAZGFB010000050.1 coordinate 2,806, forward strand.
GAAATTAAAAATTGACGTTACAAATATGAATATTTGTAACGTCTATGCTATAATATTTATTAATGAAGAGCTCACGTAAAAATCAAATTGATTTTTTTCAATATCTTCGCATACCACGTTTTTTGGAAATGCCTGCAATTGGTATAGATATCTCTGATGGAGCTATTCGCTTCGTTGAATTGCTTAAAGAGGGGAAAAATTTTATCCCTCATCACTTTGGAGAAAGAAAATTAGCTCCTGGTGTTGTTGTATCTGGGTCTATAATAAATAAAGATGAAGTGGTTAAAGCCTTAGCTTCTATTTCAAAAGAAGAAAAATATAAATTTGTTAAGGCCTCTTTACCTGAGTCAAAAGTTTATGTGTTTAACATTTCACTTCCAGGCATGCCAGAGGAAGATATTTCAGATGCTATCGTTTTTAGAATTGAAGATAACGCCCCAATTTCTGCTTCCGAGGCAATTTTTGATTATACAATTATCGGTAAAAATGAGAAAAATGAAATCGAAGTGAGTGTGACCGCTGTGCAAGAGAGTGTAATTCTTGATTATATTGATTTGTATAAAAGAGCTTTTTTGATACCCCGATCATTTGAATTAGAATCAAGAGCTATTTCAAGGGCTTTAATAAAACAAGACGACCCCCGCACATATCTTATTGTTCACATTGGTGAAAACAAAACAGTGTTCTCGATTGTTCGCGCAGGTGTTGTGCGTTTCACTTCAACCTTGTATGTCGGGAGTAATAATTTAACAGATGCTATTGGGCGCACTTTGGTATTGAACGCTAAAGATGCAGAAATTCTAAAAAATAAATATATAGCGACCGAGAAGGGGGGAGAAAAAGTTTTTGAATCAATTTCTGGAGCATTGGCTGCGATAAAAGACGAAGTGAATAAGTTGTTAATATATTGGTTTACACACAAAGCTCCGGGAACTCCCGGGATACAAAAGATAGACGAAATAATTCTCTCCGGTAAAGATTCAAATATTCCTGGTGTATTAGAATATATGTCTAGAAATGTGAAAGTTCCAGTAAAGATTGCAAATCCTTGGGCAACTTGTTTTTCTTATGATGATGTAATACCTAATGTGACAGCTGGAGAAGCTCTCGATTATGTGACTTCTATCGGGCTTTCATTGCCTAAAAAATTTCATGCTTAACCTACTTCCAAAAAAACATATAGATGAAGTGAGAGGAGAGTATCTTCGGCGTTTTTATATTGTGTCGCTTGTTTTGTTTACAATCATTTCAATATTTTTTATTGTGGCCATTTTTCCATCATATATTTCTGTTAAATCAAAAGAAATCGTTGCTCAAGATGTTAGTTTATCAATAAAAGAATCTTCAAAAGCAAAAGATAGAGACGCCTTGTCTTTAAGTGTAAAAAATCTTGAATCAAAAATAAAAGTACTAGATACAATTCCAGGAGATAAGCCGACAGATTATATAGACAAAGCTCTAGATCTTAAAGGAAAAGGCATATCAATACAAAATATTTCTTACGTAAAAAAAGATGCTAATCAAAAAGAAATAACCATGGAAGGGACGGCTTTTTCACGAGCAGACCTTATAAACTTTTCAAAAAGAGTAAAAACTTCAGGTTGGTCAACATCGTCAGATATTCCAATTTCAAATCTTGCTAGCGATAAAGACATCAGATTTTTTGTTACCTTAACAGCAACGAGTACACCAAAATGAGTTACACAAAAACAAAAATAATACTTTTGATTTGGGTAGTGGTTTTCATTTCCACAACCTCTTTTCTGGTTTATAGATATTTAGAATTGGAAAAGATTAAGGAGTCTACAAGTGTTTTGGAACAAGATATTTTAAAAGAAAAGGAATCTTTGCTAGCTTTTGATTCGTTGGTAAAAACTGTTTCAAATATAAAAGAGGATAGTGAAAAAATTAATACATATTTTATTAAGAGAGATGAGGTTGTTAATTTCTTAGATGTTATTGAATCTTTAGCATCAACCACAAAAACGCAAATATCAATTCAGTCTGTGAGCGATAAAAATAGTGATCCAAATAGCATGCTTCTTTCTGTTGTTGTTCATGCAAATGGTTCATATTCAAATTTGCATTATTTGATTAGGTTGTTTGAAGAGTTGCCATATCAAACTGAAATTCAAAATGTTCGTCTTTTGAGTCAGGGTACTAAAGACCAAGGAGGCAGTGCGTGGACTCTAGATGTAACTATTGTTGGTGTTATGCAATAAAATTATATGGATAAAATATTAAAACAAGCGAATACAAATTTTAAAATGAGGGACAAGACGCTGTCATTTTTCGGCAAAAATCAATATGGTGATTGGAAAATTATTTTATTTATTTTTTTTGTTGGTTTTGTTTTGGCGATTGCGTTTGGTTTCTATTCTTTTCTTAATATGGAAGACGACGTAGATTTTTACAGCTCAAGCTCGTCGGTGGTTAGTAATAAAAAAATAAAAAAAGAGACACTGATTTCAATAATAAGTCGCATGGAGGAGAGACAAGTAAAGTTTTATGATTTAAAAAGCAATAAGCCTTCGGTGGGGGATCCGGGGGTTTAAAAAAAGACTGGCAATGCCGGTCTTTTTTTTGTCGGTGCTCTCGGTTGAACATCTCCCGCACCTCTCACCTCGTCGTCACTCGGTTCGGGTTGGGCACCAGCTCGCTCCCAAGCAAGCTTGCTTGGGTCCCGCTCCGCTGTTCGATTCCAACACGTAAGCAACAAACAAGTATTTTCTACTGAAAATCTTTTTTGCATACCTCGCGCCGTCGCGCTCCGGTCTTGTAGTCGGGTCCTATCCCGACTTCACCCTTTGCTTACTCGAGAGCACAAAATAAAAAAAACCGACTACGCAGTCGGTTTTCATTTTGTGCTCTCGGTTGGAATCGAACCAACATTAACGGCTTAGAAGTCCGCAGTTCTATCCATTGAACTACGAGAGCGTATATTTAATATAACATAAAATGCACTAAATATGTGCGTATAATATGAGAGAAACGGGTTTTCGTCAAATGAATGAAAAGAGTGGCGGATATAGGACTCGGTCACGAATAAATTATTTGTCGACACAAATAATTTTTCTCGACCCCTCCTCATTATGTAATTCTGTTGAATTACATTAATTCCGGCTTTCGAATCCTGACGAAAGTGCTACCCAGCACTTTCTTATCGCCCACATATAAAAACAACCGC
>CAZGFB010000051.1:0-5840 GCA_964525175.1 uncultured Candidatus Saccharibacteria bacterium
TACCACCTACGCAATTGAGCACGTGTTACATAATAATCTAAAACCACCTTTTTGTCTAGGTGGATTTTGGTGTTGATTTGTTGCAGATGGATTCCTGATCAGGTCGGGAATGACAATGCGGTATTCATTCTTAATTCCTAATTCATAATTCTTAATTCTGTTTTCTTTCAAACCAAGCGAAATATTCCATATTTCCATCAATACCTTTAACTGGGGATTCGGTGACGCCTTTGGTCTGTAGTCCTAAAGTAAAAGCATAATCGCAAACTTTACCTATTGCTGTTTCTCTGTATTCAGGATCGGCAACGCCGTCTTTTAAAATATGTTCTTTTCCTAATTCAAATTGAGGTTTGATGAGTGCAATAATGTTTCCGCCTTCTTTTGTTAGGTTGGCTATATCTTTGAGTATGTAGGTGAGTGATATGTATGAAATATCTAACATTGTTATATCTGATTTTTCTGGAAGTATGAGACTTCGAAGGTCTGTTTTCTCTTCAACACCTTTTTTGTTTTTGTGTGTAGATTCGTATAGCTCATTTACTCCAACATCTATCCCATAAACCTTCTTAGCACCCCTCTCGAGCAAGCATTCAGTGAATCCGCCTCGGGTTGCACCAATATCAACGCAGACACAACCTTTTGGGTTTATATTAAAAACATCAAGCGCTGTTTCAAGCTTGTATCCACCACAACTTATGTATTTTGGGTCTCTTATCATCTATCTTTATATTATAACATATTTGAACAAAAAACACAAAAAATGTTGTGGAATACAAAAAAGCAGTTAGGCACTAGGCTCTAGACACTAGCTTAATTTAAATACAAAATCAAAGAAAGACTTTTCAAAAAAAAGAAAGCTAATCCTGTACTTAATAAAACCAAATTACTCAAGGCTTTTGAAAAGCTAGAGCCTAGAGCCTAATTGCTAGAGCCTTGTTTCTTAAAATATTCTCGAACAAATTCAATCAATATTGGAATGAAAGATGTGGCGATGATTGCTACGATAATATAATTCAAATAATTTTCTATTCCCGGGATTCTGCTTCCTAAAAAGAATCCAATAAATGAAATACCTACTCCCCAAATTAAACCTCCGATAACGTTGTATTTAAAAAAAGTTGCATAATTCATACTTGCAACTCCTGCAAGTATCGGTGCGAAAGTTCTTACAATAGGAATAAAGCGGGCAAGCACAATTGTTTTAGTCCCATATTTTTCATAAAACTTTTGTGTACGCTCCACATGTTTTTTTTGGAATAATAGTGAATCATCACGAGTAAAAATCTTTGGTCCAATTTTTTTACCAAACATGTAGCCGACATTATCTCCTGCAATCGCAGCAAGAGCAAAAATGATAGCTAAAGCGTAATAATTAAAAAGTCCTTGCGAAGCGAGGAGTCCAGCAGTAAAAAGTAAGCTATCTCCTGGGAGAAAGAAACCAAAAAAAAGTCCCGACTCAGCAAAAATAATTGCAAAGAGTCCGACATAACCGACTGCTTGTATGAGAGTAACAATATCAATTTGTAAAAAAGGAATATTCATATTAATCAAAAAAGTTTGCTAAATACTTATCTATTTCTCTTTGGTCCATTTCATAGAAATATTTTCCATCGTCATGAAGTCTCTTAGCTAATTCTAACCCTACAAACCGCCAATGCCAAGGCTCATATTGATAAAATTTATTTTCTTTTGGATATGAAAGAACGAAGCCGTATTTGTACGCATTTACTCTAAGCCATTCAAATGTTTTTGTGGTTCCAAAACTTGTGACAAGAGTTCCAACAGAACTCTCTCTGTCGAGGTCGACTGTCGTTCCAAGTTGATGTTCTGAATATCCCTGATCTGCTGAGAAAGCGTTTGCTCCAGATCCATATAATGTTTTGTATGTGCTCTTAAGTGACGTTTGATCAGTGAAAGATCTATAGCCAGAAATAATTTTCATATTAATATCTGCTTTCGCTCCAGCTTCTAACATATCCTGTAGATGTGGCCAAACTCTTTCGTGAATATATGTTTCTTTTGTTTTATTAAAAAGGTATTCCGTATCAATTTTTGTAAGTTTTGATGGAATATAATTTTCATTCAAAAAATATACTTTTGAATATTTTTGAAGGAGTTCTTTGTCAGTCGCTTTAATTTTTTCTAGCACTCCTACAGTTGAAGATATTTCACCGATCTGTTTTTGAAATGTATCGTTCCTATCTTTTTCGCTAGAAAGGGAAGTCGATAGTCCAGCATTTTCATCTTTAATTTGATTAAGCTCTTTTTGCGCGTTTTCAAGATTTAATTCAAGATCCGCATTCTTGTTTTTTAATGAAGTGTATTTGTATTCAGCAAATCCAATTGCCCCCAATGTGAGTATTAGAGCCCCTGCCACGAGTAAATGAGTTTTTGTAAAGATGTTTTTCACCCGCGTATTGTAACACGTTTCAAATGTAAAATGAAAAAAGTAAAATGTAAAAATAATACACAAACTTGACGCTATAGTGAGCTCAGGTAGGTACCTGAGCGCAAGGACGGAGCGCGCCGGCGCGAGTCATGGTCAGAAAATTTTTCAGCAGAAAAATATTTATGACTCAAGTTTGTGTATTTGTTTGTATAAAGAAAATCGTCAAACCTTTGGGGGGTTTGACGATTGATAGAAACGGTAGTGTTACCAGCCGAGGGCGGCAGTTATTTGTTGATTTTTCAGATCGAGAGCCTCGATCTTATCAAAACCAACAGCTTCAAACGGAACCCAGCTTTTGGCAAACACTGGCATTCCAGTGCTGATCAACTTCACTATCCTAACAAGGAGTGTTGCTGTCGCAATCTTTTGAAGCATCACCTTGCCTGTATCATAAGGCCTCAGAGGAATGGTAGACCACGCATTGTTGCCGTCCGTCATAATTGTGGCTTCTTTGCTGTTCTCGGAATCAAAGTCCTTTCCTTCTTCGCATATTAACGCAAGCTCTTGCGTGGATAATCGCGAAATTGTTTCTTTGACAGGTGCCATAAACAACTGACGAATCATGTGTGAGGGGATGTTTCTTTCTTTTCGCTTCGCTTGTAAGACTCCAAGCATATCAGAGTCTGCGGTAGTCGCGATAATATCAACAAGAGTAGATGAACCTAACATAGAAGTGGTTTGTTTGATTTGAAAGGGAAGAACGATTTGCTCTTCTTGCTTCTAAAAACATACTAACACAAATAATTGTTGTGTCAAGTAGTAAAGGGCGAAATAAGAGAAGACCGCGCCGTAGGCGCGGTCTTCTCAGAATTCGCATTTCTTCATAATTCTTAAATCACAATTTAATTTAATCTATTCCGCTATAAATAGAAGGCACAGCATCAAGGTGACCCCCGCCAATATTGCAATAAGTTGAATAATAGATTTATTTACCTCTTTTGTCTTATGAAGCTCAGGGACAAGATCAGACCCTGCGATATAAATAAATCCTCCTGCTGCTACTCCTGCTAATATTGGCCCCATTGAATCAAGGAAATTTGTTGCTCCGATTCCAATGAACACACCAACAAATGCAGTGAGGGCAGAAATCAAATTCCACATCAATGCTTTTGCTCGGGTGTACCCTGCATGGATTAATAGTCCAAAGTCACCTATCTCTTGTGGAATTTCGTGAAGAATTACCGCGATGGTGGTAGCGATACCTACTTCAATGCTTATCATATAGCTTGCTCCAATCAAAATACCGTCTATGAGATTGTGGGCGCCATCTGAGATCAAAACTAATGAGCCGACATGTTTTGGTGTATCACTTTCGTGGTCGCATTCGTTGTGGTTGTGTATATGGTGCCAACGAAAAAACTTTTCAAGAATAAAAAAGAAAACAATTCCGACTAGTATTGATATCGATACGAGGAGTGGATTTTGTGCTTTTTCTAAAGCCTCGGGGATAAGGTGTATGAAAGCATCTCCGAATAGCGCTCCTACAGAAAGGGATACTAGAACGAATACGAGCCCTTTTAATTTTTTTTCTGAAAGACTAATAGTAAAAACTCCTATCAGTGAGAAGAGGCTAATAAGCGCAACGCTTGCAATTGAATATGTTAGTATCATAAAAACATATTACACTAATTAATTTTTAATTGCAAGTCATTTGCATTTATGATAATATGTAAATATGATAAAAAATAAAACATCCACATCTCAGGAAATACTAAAATCATTTGGATTGAAGTCCACACCCACACGGTTGAGTGTGCTTGAAATTTTTTCGAAATATTGTAAGCCGATAAACGCTGAATATGTTTTAAAAGTTTTGAAAAAAAAGAAAATAGATACTGTTACTGTCTATCGAACACTTAATGTTTTTGAACAAAAGAAAATAATTCACAGAGTCGATCTTAGAAAGGACTCTGTATATTATGAATATTCAAATCACCACCACCACCATCATATTGTTTGTGTTAATTGCGGATACATAGAAAAATTTGAAGATTGTGATATATCAAAAATATCAAAACAAATTTTAAATAAAAAAACAAAATTTAAAATTATTCAGTCGCACTCTTTTGAACTCTTTGGTTTGTGTGTGAAGTGCTCAAAATAAAACCACCTAGGAGGTGGTTGAGTCTTCTTGTTTTGGTTTTGAGAAGGCCAATTTAAGAAGCTCTGAAGTGGTGAGAGAACGAGTGAATCGAATATCTCTTCCACGACATGCGAGTCTAACTAATGACGCACACAATTTAAATCGGTGTTTGTTTTCTTTCGCTTTTGAATTTTTTTCCATAAAAATAACGGGGTTGAACTTTTTCCTTTTAGAAGATATCAATTTAAATCACTTTTGTCAAAATTGGGGTAGGCACTAGGCGCTAGGCTCTAGCTTTTTTACCAAGGTCTCCCCTTGGAAAAAATAAAACCGCACAAGGTCTTGCGACTTGTGCGGAGTGAGGGTTGGTGAGGCGGCCTACTTTTTTTCCTCGACCGGATTCTTGTCCGGCTTAGTGGGTGAATAGTCGATGCCGTAGCCACTGTCATAGTAACCGTCATCATACTTATCGTATGAATAGTCTGTGCCGTAGCCGTACCCGTTGTCGTAGTTATTTTCGGGCGTCCAGTCGATCATTGTCACGGGATCCGTGACTGCTTGGTAATCGAACGTGTTGGTCCTCTCGATCCAAACTTTTTTGAGGAATCGAGGAAGGTTTGACATACTTCCTAATTTCGATTTTTCATCGACGCGAATAAACCTCGATGTTCCCGCGTCGTTAATCAGAAGTGAATGACGGCCGGTCTCAATCGTTCCTTGAAATCCAATGATTTCAACGACGGAGTCTTCCTTTGGAATTGGGGTGACGAGTTTTTTGATATCTGCGCGGATTAAACCCGTGTGTATTTGAGTAAAAAACAACGATACCAAAATAACAATTAGTAGTCCTAAGATAGCACGAATATTTTTCATTTCTTTTTTTTGGGGTGGGGGAGAAAGCTCTCATCATGGCCAAATTGCTGACGAAATCAAAGAGCTTATTTACTTATATATTATAGCACGAATATAAAAATAATGCAAGTTTTTGGGTTCTGCCCCACAAAAAAGAGCTCCACAGAGTCGTTTTTGTGGGGCAAATCAAACTGACTGTATTTTTATGTAATCGTAAAAATACAGCCATCCACTCATAACAAAAACTATAAACAAAATTCTCCTTTGAAATACAAGTCCATAAAATAATTGCCCCGAACGAGTTAGTGGAGTAGCTCTAGAAAATTAATAAATTATTTAGCAAAAATCAACTGTTTGAGTGAGCTTGGGATGGGCCCCAAGCGCAAGACTCATTGAGATATTTATGAGTTTACGAAATAAATATCCAATGAGTGGACAGCTCCTGTAAGGAGGAGC
>CAZGFB010000052.1:0-5544 GCA_964525175.1 uncultured Candidatus Saccharibacteria bacterium
GCAAAAAGTAACACTTTCACTCGTGTGTGGAAGAGTAACTAGTTCGGGGCGATTATTTTAGGCTACTTGTGAGCAATTGTAAGTTATAAAAGGCGGCGGGCTGTATTCCATGATTGCAAAAGTATTTTTCTGCTGAAAAATCTTTTACACATGCCTCGCACCGCCGTGCTCCGGCCTTGCGCTCAGGTAGTCACCTGAGCTCACATGAAATATAGGCAGTTATATTTGTGCCGAAAAAATCTCTGCTGAGGATTTTTCGCACGATGAATTACAATATTATACAAAGTTATTTGCTCCACTGGATAGAGGGCATTAGAACTTGTTTAGTGGGGAAGTAATGATTTTATACAAAATAAAACCGCGCAACTGTGAAAAGTTTAACGCGGTTTGTGATAACTTCAAGCTTAGGTGTTGTTAGTGCCAGCCTAAGTGATTTTATTACTTGATGAAATCATCGTAGTCGAGCCCGTGAATACGACAATGCTCTTTCGCATCTCCATAGCGGAACGCACGAACGAGTGTTGTGACCTCAGATTTGCGCCGCTGAAGTTCCTCATCCTTCTTCTCATTGGCCAGCTTCTCTTCATTCGCAACCTTGGCTTTGGCGAGTTCTGTTCGACACAAATTCTCAACTTGGCTTTGTGTTGCTTCACGCTCTGAAGCATTCATCTCGGTATAATGGAAGGAAACATCAACGCCAAATTCTTTGCACATCTCAAGGCCTTCGTGACTACACATAATGATGCGATCGTGATTTGGCCTTTCGACCTGACAGAACGCATTGATTCGACTTGCAATATTGTCGTTACCAGTAATTCCTCCACCTATGGAATGTCCAAAATAGATTTCGAAATTTTCCGTAACGATAACATAGCCAGTTCTTTCGATTGAGAGAAAGTAAAATGTGATACTTCCCCAATTTGTGATTTTCTTCATTTATGCCTATTCGGTGTATTGTTTGGCACACCTGGGTTCCTCCTGAACCAACTAGCCGATATAAACTATACCTTATATAGTATAGCACCTTTGTCTGTAAAAGTCAATAGATTGAAAAATTTGTCATTTTGAAATACCCTCATTTTTTGCTATAATCGCCCTATGACCGACGAAAATACAAATAAGAAAACTGACGAAAATATTGATATAGAGCCTCAAATTGCCGATGAGGTTATGGATGATGTTGTTATTGAATCAGATGACACACTAGATGATAGTGTTCTAGCGGAGGAGTCACTTCAAGAAACTGTCAAAAAACTTCGTGAGAAATTAAAACTTGCTACAAAAGAAAAGCAGGAATATTTGGATGGATGGCAAAGGACAAAAGCAGATTATATGAATGCAAAAAAAGAAGAGGAAGCAAGTCGAAAAATCATTGTGAAATACGCGAAGGAAGATTTGATTGGTGAAATACTTCCAGTGCTTGAAAGTTTTGATATGGCTTTTGTTAATAAAGAGCAGTGGGAAAAAGTTGATAAAAACTGGCGAACAGGTGTTGAATATATTTATTCACAATTTAGAAATGTACTTCTAAATAATGGCCTTACAGAAGTAAATCCTATTGGCCTTCCTTTTGATCCAAACAGAGATGAAGCAATTGAACATGTTCCCGTTACAGAAGAATCAGATGACCATAAGGTAATAGAAGTTGTTCAGAAGGGCTATGAGCTTCACGGCAAGTTAATCAAGGCACCAAGGGTGAAGGTAGGGGAATATAAGAGATAGGATTGTTATAAATGTTCTAGTGTTCTAAGTGTTCTAATTGAAAATGCTACCTCCCGTCTGTCATCCTCGCGAATGCGGGGATCCAAGTTAATTCGAATTTTTTAGACTGGATTCCTGCCTTCGCAGGAATGACAAACAAGAAGTACGGTAAAAATCAATCATGAAAATCAAATCAGCAGAATTTATGAGGGGTCTCAAGGGGGATAATGAGATTTTAAATGATGGCATACCACAAGTTGCCTTTATTGGCCGTTCTAATGCTGGCAAATCAAGTTTGATTAATTCACTAACAGGAGTAAAAGGCTTAGCTCGAACAAGTAGCTTGCCTGGGCTTACACAAGAGCTTAATGTTTTTATGATAAATCACTCTCATTATTTTATTGACCTTCCTGGATATGGGTTTGCTAAGATTGGGCGAGAGAGAGTGAATAAACTTCAAGATTTAATTGGATGGTATTTGTTTGACTCACAACATAATCCTAAAGTTGTTTTAATTATTGATGCAGAAGTTGGTCCGACGAAAGATGACCTCGCAACACTAAAAGAATTGGAAAATACAGGTAAAGAAATTGTAGTTGTGGCAAACAAGATAGATAAAATAAAAAAATCTCAGTATTTAAACCAAATGAAAAAGATAGCCGAACTAATCGGTCCACATAAAATAATTGCGTATTCTTCAAAAGATAAAAAAGGCATGGGGGAATTGTCGGATGAAGTGTTGAGGGGGTAGAATTAAGAATTATGAATTAAGAATTAGGAAATTAGGAATTATGAATTAGGGGTGGGTGAGTGATACACATTTGTCACATATAATTTTCTACTGAAAATTTATGCGACCCCGGCTCAGGCCGTCGCCTTGTGCCCTTGCGCTTAGGCACCCACCTAAGCTCACGACCGTGAAATGTGTATCAATATATTCAGGTTATGAATAAAGAAATAATTCTAAATGGAATAAAAATCGAATATACGCACAAAATAAGTAAGCGTGCAAAACGCCTCAGACTTGCTGTTCATTGTGGTGGGGAAGTTATAGTCACCACACCTAGATTCGTAACTCAAAATTTTATTGAAAAATTTATGTTGCAAAAGGCAGAGTGGCTGTTAAATAAAATTGAACAACTTAAAAATGTTAAGAAGAAACCGAGTGCTAAAGAATCAAAAGCTGATTATCAAAAGTATAAAGATGTTGCTTTAAAAATAGCCGAAAGTAAAGTAAAAGAATTCAATAAAATATACAATTTTAAATATAATAAAATAAGTATAAAAAACCAGAAAACACGATGGGGAAGTTGTTCCAGAAAGGGGAATTTAAATTTTAATTATAAAATAGCTTTGTTATCAGAAAAATTGGCAAATTATCTCGTTGTCCACGAAATATGCCATTTGGGCGAATTCAATCATTCAAAAAAGTTTTGGACCTTAGTCGGTAAAACTATTCCGGATCATTTAGAATTGAGAAAGCAGTTGAAAGGGGTGGGTTAATTTGCTACCATTAATATTATGAACAATGCATATAATTGGTACTCAACACTTATTAGACCAAAATGGTCTCCACCAAGTTATTTATTTGGTCCAGTATGGAGCGTCCTTTATGCGATTATTGCAGTAAGTTTTGGATCTGTTTTTTATAAAGCTTTTACAAAACAAATTCCTTGGATTATTGTCCTACCTTTTATCTTAAATTTGATTTTTAATTTTTCGTTTACATACTTTCAGTTTGGTTTAAAGAATAACCTACTTTCAGCTATCGATATTCTTCTTGTTTTGGGAACTCTTATTTGGGCAATTATTGCAATCTTTCCATATGCCAAGTGGATTGCCTATGCACAAGTCCCATATCTCCTTTGGGTTTCTTTCGCAACTGTTTTACAACTCACTATTACGTATTTAAATAGATAATCCTTACTCAGAATTTGTTAGTAAAAAAAAGGATATTAGTCCAACTAAACATTTTAAAAATATTGGTATATTTATTTTGTATTATTCATTAAGTCTTATTCGCGCGAATAAGGTAAAGTGGACGCAAATATAAAATGAGAATATAATTATTATATGAAAAATGGTACAGAAAGATACTTAAAATCTCTAGCAAATAAGAGGAGGTTGGCAATAGTAAAGTTTTTAAACGGTAAGAAGAAAGCTACTGTAGGTAATATTGCCGGTCATATTAAACTTTCACTTAGAGCTACCTCAAAACATCTTATTATCTTATCAGCAGTTAATATAGTTGATCATGATCAGGAAGGTTTATCTATGTTGTATAAATTAAATTCTCCACATCCAATTCTTAAATCTGTTTTACGATCCCTTTAATTTTTGTATTTTATTCTTGCTAATTAAACTTCGGAACTATTCGCGCGAATTAGGTAAACCAAAATAATTATGAATGGTAGACTTATTTCTTGTTTGTGTTTAAATGGGATAGGAAAGGAAGGATAGAAACAATGAAAGTAAAAGTAATAGCTTTCGATGTGTATGGTACGATTCTGTGCTCGGAAGATCCTGAAAATTGCATGATGCCAAGGACCGGTTTTTTAGAATTTTCAGAAAAGTGTATTTTGAAAGGTATTAGGCTGGTGACGTCATCCGATAATCAGTACTGGCTTACAAAGAATGATTTGAGTGAGTCTGGTGTACCCCTCCGAATTTTCACAGATCATTATCAAATGGAAAAAGGACAACCGAAATACTTTGGACATATAATTGATTTCTTTTCGATTTTGCCTGAGGAATTATATGTCTTTGGAGACAGACTTGATTATGACGTTGAGCCTGCGCTTGAACAGGGCTGTCAGGCTACTCTTGTCCCGCCGTATTGTTCTGTTACCGACACTTTCGATTTCATGTCACTTTGGTCTATGATCGATAACCTCACGTAGCAAGTCTGCGTGAGGTTTTTCTTTGTCCTCCTAATACTTTCCTAAATTAAGTTTTTGCTGCGTGTTTGTCATCCTCGTGTACTCACGGGGATCCAAGTGCGTATTCTGGATTTATAAGACTGGATTCCCGCCTTCGCGGGAATGACAAATGCGAAGAACTTAATAAAAGAGTTATTGAGAATAATTGTCCTTTTCCAAATCTAAAAATCTGGTATAATAGCTACAAATGCTCGCAATACAGACCCAGAACAAAATAATACCGAAATTGCTCAAAATGGCGGACGGAAGGCTCGCTTTGGTGCATTTTCTCGTGTCTTTTGAGGGCGGTGAGCTAAAAGCTCGGGTCATTTCTGTACGATATTCTAGTGAAAAGACAGTGGCAAATACAGCTCCACTTGCTCTATGTGGTGCATGTGCAAAAGCAACTGAAATAATTTCTGAAAAAAAATACTATCAAAAAATTGTATCTCCTTATGCAAAATTTGCATTTCTAGTGAGTCAACCAACGAGGGCCCCTAGTGCTCGTTAGAGCACAGATTTAGGATTTATGAAGTAAGATTTATGAATCCGAATTTGTGTCTTATTCTTAAATCATGAATCATAAATCATGAATCTTTTTTATCCCTAACTCAAAATCATTATTCACTTGGATCCCCGGGAGTACCCGAGGATGACACAAAATATAATCGTGAGTACACTCATTATTTTGTGTCAATTTTACATTTTACATTTTTAATTTTAAATTATACAAACTATGTCAAAAATAATCGGTATCGACTTAGGTACAACAAACTGTGCGGTGGCAGTGATGGAAGCTGGTGTTCCAAAAATTCTTGAGAACTCAGAAGGAGCACGTACAACGCCGTCTATCTTAGCAGAATCAAAAACAGGAGAAAGACTTGCTGGCCTTATTGCAAAACGCCAAGCAGTAACAAATCCAAAA
>CAZGFB010000053.1:0-5510 GCA_964525175.1 uncultured Candidatus Saccharibacteria bacterium
AAATAATGCTTAAATTTTTAATTTCACAACTATCTGATATTTTTGCAAAAATAAGTGTTAGTTCGTGAGCCTCTTTCCATAACTTTCTACAACGTTCTTTCTGTTCCGTGTTTGAAACTGATAACATTCTTAGCCAGTGTTTTGTTTCATTTGACTCTTTTTGACAAATTCTTATCTTGTTTTTAAAGTCTTTTTTTGAGCTTGCTTGATTTGCTTCCATATAATTTGCCCCAACACTTGTGGAAGAACGGACAAGTTGATTAATAATAGACTTATTAATATTATCAATTTTAATCTCTTTTACAAAACAAATAATATTTTCTCCAAATTTTGCAGTTCTTTCTTCTAAATCATAATTCATAAATTAGAAAATTATTTAAAAATTAAAAATTACAAAATTAAAAATTATTCACATACTAAAACCCATTAAACAATCTAAGTTTCTCTAAAACAACTCGTTTCATCTCAGCTACGGCGTTTATCTCATATTTATATACCGCAACTTCATCTGGATTGTCTTTCAAACCTTCTTCCAATCCTTCACGGAAAGCAACACGAAGTTCTGTATTCACATGTACGACAGCACAGCCGGCTTTGATTGCACTTCGGACATCTTCATCGCTATTTCCAGAAGCACCATGAAGTACGAGAGGAACGCCTGTCGCATTTTTTATTTCTTCAATTCTTTTGATATTTAATTTTGGATCTTTTCCAACACCTATCATCCCGTGCATATTTCCTACTGCTGGGGCTAACATGAAAGCTCCACTTTCCCGGACAAGCTTAGCGGCATCATCTGGATGAGTTAGTGAATTTTCATCAAAAGCAATATCGCTAGGTAATTCACTATGAACTTCAGAGGATGTACCGATATAGCCAAGTTCACCTTCTATTATTACATTTAAATTTTTTGAAGTTACATATTCCACACAAGATTTTACATATTTAATATTCTCGTCCAAAGAAAGTTTGGAACCATCTACTGTAATAGAATCAAAACCATTATCAATAGCATTTTTTGCAAGCTCAAAAGAATGAGTATGATCTGCGTTTAGGAAAATTGGCAAGCCTGTTTTTTCTCTTTCAGCTTTTACAATCGCAGAAATATCTTCAACTCCCACGAATTTTCTTTCCCCTTCTGAAACACCGATAATAACAGGAACCTTCAACTCGCTCACAGCACCCACCACAGCTTTCACCCCTTCTAAATTTGAAATGTTAAAATGACCCACCGCAATACCTTTTTCCTCCGCCTCTAAAATATAATCTCTTAGTGTTTTCATTCTTTTTGAAATAGTCATTCATCCTCCTGACTATGTTTTTAATTTTAATAAGAATAACTAACTCGACACGAATTTACGAATACGGAGCGAATGACGCGAATGGAATTCTGCATCTTCTGCATTGTCATCCTCGGGTACACCCGGGGATCCAAGTTCAGTATTCAAAATATTATTTAATACTTAAAATTCAGGACTTGGATCCCCGTTGCTACGAGGATGACAGGACAAGCGTCTGTATTCCATTCGTGTAATTCGTTGTATTTATTCGTGTATTGGTGTCGTGTTCAAAATTCTCTATACAACATACAAAAATGTTATATACCCACTATTGTACCAGATTTGAGGGTTGAGTGATATAATAGTTTAATGATATTTAAAAAGAAACCAACACTTGTTTCGATTGGCGATGTGGCCGTTGATGCATTTATTAGAATTAAAGAAGCTCACGAAGTGTGCAGTATAAACTCAGAGACTTGCCAATTATGTCTAAGCTTTGCCAATAAAATTCCTTACGAATTTGATGAAGTTGTGCCTGCGGTTGGAAATAGCGCCAATGCTGCCGTCGCAAGTTCCAAGCTAGGTTTTTCTTCTTCTCTTATCGCTCATATCGGAAAAGACAAAAATGGAAAAGACTGTTTAAGCACTTTTAAAAAATATGGGGTTAACATCTCACACGTATATTCACATAAAAATAAGCGTACAAATTACCATTACGTTCTTTGGTACGGACCAGAGAGAACTATTTTAGTAAAACATGAAGAATTTCCATATCATCTTCCAAATATAAAAAAACCAGATTGGATGTACTTAAGTTCAATGGGTTCAAATTCAGTTCAATACCACAAAGACATTGAAAATTATCTTTTGAAAAATCCTAGTATAAAATTAGCTTTTCAACCTGGAACTTTTCAAATGAAAATGGGAGTAGAAGCATTAAAAAATATTTACGCTCGTACAGAAATTTTTATTTGTAATGTTGAAGAGGCAGAATTGATTTCTGGATCTAATACAAAAGACATCCGAATACTTTCAGAAAAAATTTATGCTCTTGGGCCAAAAATAGTTGTGATAACAGACGGACCAAAAGGTTCATATTCATACGACGGAAAAACTTTACTGTTTATTGATGTTTATCCTCAGGAACCAGCCTATGAAAGAACAGGTGCCGGAGACGCATATTCAGCCACATTTATGACAGCTATCGCCTTTGGGGAAAATATTGAGACCGCAATGAAATGGGCATCTGTAAACTCAATGAATGTATGCAAATTTGTCGGCGCACAAAAAGGTCTGCTCACAATCCCAGAAATAAAAGTATATTTGGATAAGGCGGGAGCTGATTGGACGACAAGGGTAATGTAAAAAGTAAAATTAAAAATGTAAAAAAAATACAGGGGATTTTGGCTTTGCCAAAATCCCCTGTATTTTTTTCTTTCCTATTTACTATTCTCCTCCTCCACCCACTCGAATCTTGGTTTTTTTACTCCACCAATTTCAACTTCCTGAAACCACATTACTGCTGGACGAGCCCAAAGCTTTGAAAGATTATTATCATAAAGAGCTTCGTAAACAACCATATCTTCCAAAGTCTCTGAATGTTTTACAACAAAGTGTACCTTATAAAGATTTTGTGTTTTGAAATTTCTGTAAATTCCTGGTTTGATTTCCATAATTAATTTAGGTTAATCTTCTTAAATGATTCTACTCTCTTTTTAAAACTTTCTCAACCGCCTTCTTAATTGAATTTTCGTCCATCTCGTAGTGAGATATGAGCTCCTCCGGTTTTCCACTTTGTCCAAACTCATCTTTCACTCCCACAAACTCAATCGGTACAGGATGTGTCTTTGCTAAAAATTCGGCGACAGCCGAGCCCATCCCTCCAGCGATTTGATGTTCCTCCACAGTTACAACTTTTCCTGTTTTTTTCACACACTCTAAAATAGTTTTTTCATCCAAAGGTTTTATTGTCGAGAGATTTACAACAATCACTCCCAAACCTTTGTGTCGTAATTCCTCCGCCACAACAAGTGCCTTATGCACCAATGCTCCCGTTGCAATAATTGTAACCCCTTTTTCCAAGGTCTCCCCTTGGATTCCAAGGGGAGACCTTGGAATTGAATCGAAAAATACTTGTGCCTTACCGATTTCGAATGGTGTTTCTTCGGTCGTCATTATAGGCGTTTTCTCCCGTGCGAGGCGGATATAGGTCGGCTCAAGGGTCCTGGAAGCCTCTAGGGTGGCCTTCCTAGCTTCTATTGCATCGCAGGGTGAAATGACCACCATTCGGGGAATCACACGTGTGAGGGCAATATCTTCAATTGCTTGATGAGTGCCTCCATCGGGCCCCACAGACACTCCAGCATGAGACCCTGCAATTTTTACAGGTACATTGTTGTAACAAATAGTTGTGCGGATTTGTTCCCAATTTCTTCCCGGAGAAAACATTGCATAAGAAGTTATGAAAGGAATTTTTCCCATCGAGGCCATTCCCGATGCAACACTCGCTAAATTTTGTTCTGCAATTCCCATTTCAATAAATCGCTTTGGAAATTTATTTCTAAATAAATGCATTTGTGTCGATTCTGTAAGGTCAGCGCAAAGACCAACAACTTTTTCATTTTCTTCGCCGGCAAGAACTAACCCTTCACCAAAACCAAAGCGTATCGGCTTTTGTTCACAATCCTTATCAAAGATTCTTTTATTTAGTTTTTGGTGTTTGTTTAGCATTTACCATTATAAGTTTTTATTTACAAAAAATTGTTCGCTCATATTTAAACATAAACCTTAATACACATTATACCAACCTTAATCAACAAAACTCTTTAATAACATATTTTAGCGAGCATAAATAAAAAGTTTGAAGGGTTATTTCAGTATCAATTTCATCCCCAGACCTTCTGTAACTTTTTTAATGACCGATAATCTCGAACTTTCTGGATTCATCATGAACTTATCCAAAAGATACAAAGAAAGTCCTAAACTTTTCGAAAACTGTGTACGATTAAATTTATTTTCTATTCTATATTCGATAAGCTTTTTAATTATATCAAATTCGAGCTTAGAATTTTTATAAGCTCTCCTGAACTCTTTATTTTTAAAACATTCTTTTTTAAATTGTTTAAATGTTTTCATCTTCTTCAAATTTGTATCCGCGTTGTCATTCCGGCGAAGGCCGGAATCACGAGTATTTTTCTGCTGAAAAATCTCCTGATCACGACTCGGCTCGTCAGCCTCCGTCCTTGCGGTCAGGTCCCATCCCGACCTCACCAGTCTGAAAATTGTTTAGAATTTATAATTTTAGATTTCGAATTTGTTTCGGATTTCGTGCTTCGAATTTCGGATTTAATACATAACCTGGATCCCCGCATTCGCGAGGATGACAGAAGGGGTACCAATATCGACTTAAATTAAACCCATTTACTCCCCCTTTATTCTGCCTCCCAGCGTTCTCAAAATCTCCAAAGCCTTTTCTCCCTCTTCCTTATTCGGTATTTTTCCATGCCATTCTGGTTTTCTTTCAAACATCGGCACACCCTTGCCCGGAATCGTTCGAGCCAAAATTACAGAAGGTTGATTCTGCACTGCTTTTGCTCTATCAATAGCTCCAATAATTTCAGGAAAATTATGTCCATCGATTTCTTGTACGTGCCAATTAAAACTTTCCCATTTTTTATTCAAAGGTTCGAGGGGCATCACATCTTCTGTAAAACCATCAATCTGAATATTATTTCTATCTACAATCGCAATTAAATTTCCAACTTTTTCTTTCCCAGCAAGCATTATCGCTTCCCAATTTTGTCCTTCATCAAGTTCTCCATCTCCTAAAGAACAATATATGAATTTATCCCAAGATTCTCCTTTATCGATTTTATCTGCAAGTGCCATTCCGAGAGCTTGTGAAAGCCCTGAGCCAAGTGGACCAGAACTTGTTTCAAGCATTGGAAGCCATTCACGATGTGGGTGCCCTTGAAGTCTTGACCCAATTTTTCTCAAGGTTAAAAGTTCATGCACAGGAAAATATCCTCTATGTGCCATTGTCGCATAAAGTACTGGACAGATATGCCCGTTTGATAAAACAAATCTGTCTCGCTCTTCCCAAAATGGATTATGCGGATCGTGTTTTAAACTATGAAAATATAAAGCAGTGAAAACATCTGCCATACCAAGAGGTCCAGCAGTATGCCCCGAGCCAGCTTCCATAAGCATTTCTATAATAGATTCACGAAT
>CAZGFB010000054.1:0-5469 GCA_964525175.1 uncultured Candidatus Saccharibacteria bacterium
TTCCGTTAATTTCTGTCTTTGCGACCGTGGCTTCTAACGGGATTCATGGAATTGTTTGTATATATTACTCATTTTTGGACTTTTGTAAAGCCTTTATGCCTTTTTCTTTTCAATAAGGATATTCATACCTTTTGGACTCTTTTTTGGCTCTTCGGCGATACGATATTCTTCAGTGATTAAACTAAGGATTTGTTGTAGTCTTTCCTTCAAAAAGTCGATATTTAGGTACTTTGAGCGACCTGGTAGAAAGAGGCTAATCTGAATTCTGTGCCCTTCCTTGAGCCATTCAGAGGCTTTTTTAGCCTTAAGTTCTAGGTCGTGGTCTCCTGTACCGATGCGGACTTGGAGTGCTTTAACTTCGATAACATGAGCTCGAGTTTTTGCTACTTTAGCTTTTTTGTTTTCAAGATATTGAAACTTGCCGTAATCCATTATTTTTGCAACTGGTGGCAAGGCATTAGGAGATATTTCAATCAAATCTGAGCCAAGTTCTTCTGCTTTTTCCAAAGCTTCTCGAAGAGACATAACTCCGTAATTATTACCCTCTGCATCAATAACCCGCAATTCTTTTGATCGGATTTGATGATTGATTCTGTATGTTGGTGATGACACGCTTGGATAATATGATTATGATTAACTTAGGTTTGAGTATAACACAAAAATGCATTCTATACAATGTGAATGTGAGTTAAGAGGCTTGAGGTAAGAGTCGTGAGGTTTGAGTTACAAATTATAAAGATAAACCCTTCAAACTTTTTGCCATTGCCCCGCTCGAGTACGAGCGGGGCATAAAGATCTAATGGCAAAAACTTAGGAGGGCAAAGAAAAAACCAGAACACTGCGAGTGCAATGTCTGGTTGGGGGTGAGGTTATGCCTTAGCAACCTGAACTTCCAGGTTGCGGGGATCCACACAGAGGTTCCACTTATGGGTGGAATTATGAATGGTCACACCGGATCCTTTGCGAATGCCGACAACGGCTGTGCGACATCCACGAATGGTGACGCCCATGGATGAATCTTTGCGAGCTTTGATCTTGTGGGATTCAATCACATGCAAAGTCACTTCACTTGGAGAGCCGATATGCACAAGGCGGTCGTTCAAAAGTTGCGCCGTGCGAAGACGAAGTGTTTGCTGATCAAAGTTTCTGGGTGGGTTTTGTGGGCATACCCTTACGTTCTTTTTTTCACGATTGTGCTCCTCAATGCCGACTTGGAGAACGTTGTGTCTCTCGAGTTGAATTTCCGGGGTGAGAACACCAGTGGAGGCATTAAACGTATAACAATTAGACTCAGGCATATAATGTGCTTCTATGTGTTTGGGGTTGGTAGTGTCGTAAACCAAGTATGATCCTGTATCCACTTGATTTTTGACTCTAGTGAGAGATGATACAACTATCAAAAAAAATGTCAACAAAAAAAGTGGATAAGTAATTATTTGAAAATTGCCGGGAGATATTTTTTTACTAGTTCTACTTCTTTTGTGTATATAAAAAGTTCTTGCACGGTTCCACTTCCGCGAACAGAGGCTTTGATTCCGCCTGTGATTGGTAAGAATTTTATGCTTCTTTTACCGCCTTTACTTTTTGTAACTTTAATAATGCCAATTCCTATTTTGCTTATAACCCCAAGTTTTTCAGCGTGTTTTATTATTTCTCTCGATGCCTCGGTGGCACTACTGTGACTGTCTGTAATTATCATCTTAGGTTTCATTTATTTTGATTATATACACATTTTCATAAATCCGAAATTCGAAGCACGAAATCCGAAACAAATTCAAATGATAAAAATAATAAATTCAAAACAATTCAGAATTCAAATGTATTTGTTTTAGATTTTGATATTTGAATTTAGTATTTGTTTCGTATTTCGGATTTCGTGCTTCGAATTTACCCCCACTTGTTTATTGAATCTACCTAATATAGTATACCTATTACAAACATGAAAACAAACAAATATCTAATCGAAGACTGGGGCTTGAAAGTAAAAAAATCTAGTGCCGGCTGTGGCCTTTTTGCTACAAAAGAAATTCCAAAAGGAGTTTGCCTGATCGAGTATTTTGGTAGAGTTTTATCTGAAGAAGAGCAATACACAAGTCGTAGTAAATATCTTTTTGAAATAAATTCAAAAATAACAATCGATGGTAGGGCTAGAGAAAATATTGCCAGATATATAAACCATTCTTGTAAACCAAATGCTGAGGTGGAAATTAAAAAAGGAAAAGTTTTCATTTTTAGTATAAGGAAAATAAAAGCAGGGGAGGAAATTAGTTACGACTACGGAAAAGAATATTTTGATACACATATAAGGAAAGGGGGGTGTAGGTGTTCGGGGTGTAATGGGTAGAATTATGAATTAAGAATTAGGAATTAAGAAAAAACACCCACCGCAGGAAGACCTGAGGCGGGTGAGGGGGTTGGATTAGAAATCCCAAATGGGTTTTTCCAAAAGTACTGGCTGTCGGGGTTTCGGTGGCCTTTTTTGAAGTTCGGTTTTGAAATCCACTACAGTAATCTTCGATGTGAGTAAGGCATCCGCACCAATACCGTCGCCGTTTTTTAAGATTGCCATGATGAAGTCTTCAACTTCAACCATCGTGCGACCAGAATTTGAGACTTCGCTTTTTGACCGTTCCAAAACTCCTCGGAATCGATGAGCTACTTTTGGATTACCTAACGGTACCCTTAGTGAAGTCTTCAAAGGTTTGCCTTTTCTTGCACTGGCTTTTTTGATAACCAATTCCACATTGCCAAGTCTTTCAAGGATTGTACGAATATCACTTTTTGGTTTTTTGAGTATTGCCAAAATCAGATCCTCGGCTCCGATGTGGGTTTGGCCATGCTTGATAGCGATACGCTCAGCTTCGAGCAATGCTTGATGGGCTTCATAGCTTAAATACATCTGTCTACTCATTATTTTGGTTTTCTATTTGTTGTAGTTTGATGACTGAATCCAAAAAGACTTTACCACAAAAGGGTTGGTTGTGGAAGGATAAGAAAAACACCCGCCTCAGTTTCCTGGGGTGGGTGTGTATGGAAGCCTCCCGATACGCCGAAGCAGTATCGTTCTTCTTCTTTTGAGATATTCTTTTATTGAAGGGCACAGGCCGATTTCTGAACCTCCCATTTCTAGATTGAGCTCTTCAACTTGGCCAAATTCATCAAGTTGATCTTGGCTCAGCGGAATTTCCTCCTTAAGGAGTTCTTTTTCAACCTCCTTTAGCTCTTCACAATATCTAGCTTTTGCTTTCGGGCTATAAATGTGCCAGATGTATATCGAATATGAAAGCATTAGGAAAGAATAAGCATTAGCGATAAAAACTGCCTTGTCATTTATACACCAAGCATAAATTGTCCAGAACCCAACACTGATGGTAAGTGACCAGAGAAATTTTGGTTCAACTGATCCAGAATCTTTGTTGCGAAGAATTTCAATTGGTGTTTGTGTACCAATGAGACATGCAACAAGTATCATTGTTCCAAATATTTCTTTCGAATAAGTTGAAAATAACACAAGTGGTATAAGGACTAAGAATGACAAATGCCATTTTCTCACACCTTCGTTGTCAGGAGTTTTCAAAGCTGATATATACATTGCAATGAAGGGAATTGCTAAAAGACCGTTTATGATCATCGCAAGACTTTTCATCTGAATTCCGTAAATGAGGAAACAGATGAAAAATATGCAGTAGTAGGCATTTGCCATCATAGGGAGCGACTGGCTAGAATTTTTTTCGTTGATAGTATTTCTTTGTTGCCAAATACCCCAGCCCTCAATTATGCTGAATATAACAGTTCCAATAAAGCTAAGAGTAATAATGTTCCACCCCCAGTTCTGATATTCAATAAAGTTTTTGTAGTTCACAATGTGCGTCCTTTCTATTGTTTGTTGTTGATTTGCTGTAAGTCTGGTAAGACTTTACCATACGGGGCGTGTTTTGGCCATTATTCACATATGAGGAAAATTTCTCTAAGTATTATAATTTATATGTGCTAAAATGTCGGTATCTAATAAATAATAAATAATTTATGAATAATTTTTTAAAAACAAATCTTTTCTCAAGTATTTTGATTCTGATTCTTTTAGCTGGAAACATCTACATGTCTATGCAATATATTTCTGTTGTTAAGGAACTGCAAAAAATTAAAAATTCTGATACTGCTTCCGAAAGTGTAAAGGCTTCTGTGGTTTTAATTGAAGTTTTGGATGTTGTATTAAATACACGACCAACAACACCAGATGATCGTATTAAATTAGAAAATGATATTAGACAGTTAAAGGATCCTGCCATCACAGCACAATGGGAAACCCTTGTTTCAAGTAAAGATGCAAAAACTTCACAGGCTACAGTTTTGAAAATAGTGGGGATGTTGGAGGACAAGATGGCTAAATAATCTACTGATTATCGCCCGAACAAATTTGAGTACAAATTTGTTTTAGGGAGAAGTAACACATAACACGTAACACGTAACATATAACATAATAAAAAACACCCGCCTTAATTCACATTAAGGTGGGTGTTGTTGTTAAAGCTTTTCAATTTCCACGTGAGGATTGATCTCGGATAGGTTCTTCCAAAAGATTTCGGCACCACCAATAATTTTACCTCTACGGTGTTCATCGGAGAGGACAAGCCAATCCCCGTGCCCTCTTTTTGTTGGGTCTGGTATACGCTTCATCACATATGTACCAACTCTTAGTTGTATGTAATCTGATCCTTTATTAAAGATGTGACATACTGTTTGTTTGCGTTTTAGAGTTATAGAGAATAATTCACCGTTCGAAACTGCTTGGCTTTGCATAGCTTGAGTGAGTTTGGTGTTTTGTGTAATTGTTAGCTACTGAATCCAAGAAAACATTATCATAAAATTTATGAAGGGGGAAGGGGGGGGGAAAAAGAGTGCAACACTTGGGGTGTTGCACTTTGCTTGAGAGTTTTCGGGGTTTGAACCCGTGGGAACTTCACCGAGTCTATGCGGCTGGGTTTCCGATTAGCGTTTGAAACGCCTCAGCTTTCTCGTGGTCCCAGATGGCAATTTTACCTCTGGAGTTGGCCATTCCTATCGATGTATGTGATTCTTTGTGATAGACGTAGAAAACACCTAAACCTCTAGTCCAACTCTTGTTGTTTCTTTTGTCAAAAATTGTATCAAACTGTAACCTGACTTTCATTGCCGGGGTCACGGATACATCAAATGAACATATGGCAAGTAAGGTTGAATTTTGGTTGTCGTGTTGAGTTTCTTCGAGATCGAGATCCGCGTGCATAAGATATGCGTTTGGACTCCGGTCGTAAAGAGCTTCAACAATTTCCTTAATGAACTGTGCGAGCATCAACTGGGTACTATTAATTTGAATTTTCATTTTTCAATCACTTTCTGTTTGGTGATACCATCATTGGTAACACAGAAGACCATCTCGGCAATCTAATTCAATTATATCATGTTATTGTGTGATTGTCAATGCAATTA
>CAZGFB010000055.1:0-5254 GCA_964525175.1 uncultured Candidatus Saccharibacteria bacterium
GAAATTTTTCACCAGAAAAATATTCTTGGATCCAGGTTGATCCTGCATTGAAATAAAAATCAAAAGAGCGAGTTTGGCAAAGCCAAACTCGCTCTTCTGTATATTTCCAAATTTACTTAGGACCTATTCGCGCGAATAAGCCGGTGTTAAAAATGTGTGTGAGTAATCAAATGTCCGTCGCTTACTTACTTTTGTATTTATTCTATGAGCCTGTATAATATATGTTATGGATAAAAAGTCTAAAATATTAATGTGGATTTTTGTTGGAGCTTTAATAATTTCTGTGGGGGTTACATATTATCGATATGTAGTAAAAAGAGATTATATTATTTTCGCCCACGCGCCTTGTGATCCAAAAACAGAATCGTGTTTTTATGCGCCTTGCGAAGGAATTGATTGCCCAGCAGAAGCAGATATCGAATACTATAAAAAAATAAATAAAAAAGCTTTCAACATTGAACTTTGTGATTCTGAAAATCCAGAATGTAAACCTCTCGTCTGCCAACCAAATGAAAAAGATTGTGAAATCACAAATTGTACTGAAGACAATGTGGAAGAAGGGGAAGCCTGCTCAGTCGCAACATCCTCTCCGGATGTTATTCCGGTGAAGCAGTGAGTCACAAGTATTTTTCTTCTGAAAAATCTTCTGACCACGACTCACTCGCCTTCGCTCGCTCCGTCCTTGCAGTCGGGTCCCACCCCGACTTCACCAGTCTGTAAAATCTAATCAATAATTTCATTCAAAGTTATGAAAAAGAAAATAGATATAACAAAACAAGTTGCTATTTTTGAGGAAAAAGAAGTCCGCCGTACTTGGTATGATGAACAATGGTTTTTTGTTATAGAAGATGTTGTGCAGGCTCTTATCGATTCGAAAAATGTTAAAGATTATATAAATAAAATTAGACAACGAGATCCTGAATTGAGCAAAGGGTATGGACAAATTGTCCATACCCTTGACATAGATACAAAAGGTGGTACGCAAAAAATGAATTGTGGAAATCTTCAAGGTATTTTCCGTATTATTCAATCCATCCCGTCCCCAAAAGCAGAACCATTCAAGCAATGGCTTGCAAGAGTTGGTCAGGAAAGAATTGAAGAAATTCAGGACCCAGAAAGAGCAATAATTCGTGCAAAGAAAATTTACGAACAAAAAGGTTACAATGATGACTGGATTGCAAAGCGAATGCGAGGAATAAATGTCCGTAATACTCTAACTGATGAATGGAAAGACCGTGGTGCAAAAGAAGGAATTGAATTTGCGATTCTGACCAATGAAATATACAAAGGTACTTTTGACATGAACGCAAAGCAGATTAAAAAGTATAAAAATCTTTCAAATCCAGATAATCCTCGCGACCATATGAACGAACTTGAACTAATCCTAACAATGCTAGGTGAGGCAACCACAACAGAGCTTTCACAAAGAAGAGATTCAAAAGGTTTTCCTTCACTAAAAAAAGACTCAAAAGAAGGTGGGGAGGTGGCAGGTAACGCAAGAAAAGAAATTGAAACGAAAACAGGAAAGAAAATCGCATCGAAAGTAAATTTTTTGGAACAGAAGAATAATAAAAAAATATCAACTAGAAAAAGGATTAAATAA
This sequence comes from uncultured Candidatus Saccharibacteria bacterium, assembly GCA_964525175.1. Classification (GTDB taxonomy): domain Bacteria; phylum Patescibacteriota; class Minisyncoccia; order Phycocordibacterales; family CAIZIN01; genus CAIZIN01. The sequence goes on from CAZGFB010000055.1 coordinate 1,604, forward strand.
ATTATGTACAAATCATTTACAGCCGACGAATATAAAAATCACTTCAATTTCCCTGCAGATTATAAAATAGAGGCATTTATTTCATATGGGTCGTGGAATAATGAAAAGGAGTTTAATAACATATTAGAGGCTTTAAAAGAGTTGGGTATAGATAGTGAAACTAAAAATTTTGAAGGTTTTTTATCGAATATATTAGAAATAAAAATAAATAATAGGTTATATTGGTTTGTTGTTGCTTATGGTGGAGCGATCTTATCTGAGTACCTACATTTAGCTTGTCTTTTTGGGTCTAAACAAAATATACACATTGGAAGTTGTGGAGGTTTGTATTCCGAAATGAACTCTTTAGATTTGCTCGTACCCACTTGGACTTACGGATTAGAAAGTTCTGCTAGTATGTATGATAGAGAAAATATTGAACATAAATATTTTAGTGATGATGAGTTATCAAATAAGCTAAAAGAAAAAATTGATCCAAAATATAGAATCTGGAATGGTCCCGTTGTAAGTTGTCATGCTATGCTTGGGGAAACATACGAAGATGTTCAGAATTGGTCTAAGGAAGGATATTATGGAATAGAAATGGAGACGGCTACAGTCTTTGCGGTCTCAAAACATTTTAATGTTCCTAGTGCATCACTCATGCATGTCGGCGATAATCTTATAAAAGGTCAGACCGTACGTGATGAAAGTCATAATCAAGAAAAAGAGCAAAGGGAAGAATTAAAAAAATATGTACATAGAGTTGCTGTTGAAATAATATTAAATAAATAATTATGAAAAAAATATATCCAGAAAAACTTAAAAGTGGTGACGAGGTAAGAATAATTGCGCCGTCTTGTTCGATGTCTATAATTTCAGAGGCCAATAGAAAAATAGCCAACGAGCGCTTTTCAGAATTGGGTTTAAAAGTAACATACGGAAAAAATGTTGAAGAAATTGACGAATTCAATTCTTCTTCAATTAAGTCTCGAGTTGAAGATCTTCACAAAGCATTTGCTGATAAAAAAGTAAAAGCTGTGTTTGCTGTTATTGGTGGGTATAATTGTAACCAATTACTAAAATATATTGATTGGGATATTATAAAGAGTAACCCAAAAATATTCATCGGGTACTCGGACACCACAGCTTTACAAAATGCAATATATGCAAAAACTGGATTAGTAACATATTCCGGTCCAGCATGGTCAACTTTTGGTCAAAAATTACATTTTGATTATACGCTAGAATATTTTAAAAAATGTTTGATGGCTAATGATAAATTTGAAATTAAATCATCAGATAATTGGACCGACGACTCTTGGTACAAAGATCAGGATAATCGCCAATTAATTAAAAATGAAGGCTGGCAGGTGATTAATAAAGGCAAAGCCTCGGGTACAATTTTAGGTGCAAACCTATGCACATTTAATTTGCTTCAAGGTACAGAGTATATGCCAAATTTAAAAAATTCAATATTATTTTTGGAGGATGATGATTTGGCTGGTTCCTCAAGTGATGTAGAGTTTGATAGAAATTTGCAATCATTAATTCATCTACCTAATTTTAATGGCGTAAGAGGTATTGTTATCGGTAGATTCCAAAAGGCGAGTAAGGTAACAAGAGAAAATCTAGAAAAACTAATAAAGAGTAAGCCCGAACTAAAAAATATTCCAGTCATTGCTAATGTAGATTTTGGTCACACTAGCCCAATTATTACTTTCCCAATTGGTGGAGAGACTAGTATAAACACAAAAAATAAAACCATAACCATCGTTAAACACTAATTTAAAAACCTTGTCACAGGTTGACGAGGTTGGGTATGGAAAAATTATTAAACAATATTAGAAAACAATAATAGTATGAAAATAATTGTTAAAAATGATTTACAAGCAGAAGTAGAAGTTTTTCAAAATTTTTTGCATCATAAGGAGTATCCTCAGCACAGAAATATAATATTTTCTAGTTTTCCAGAATTACAACAATTACTTGATGTAGATGGATGTGATGAAAAAACGGTCCTAATAGAATTTATATCAAAAATTAGAGAAGAAAATAAGGTTAATATAGAAAAATCAGTTAAATACGTAGAAAATGAGATAAACAACAAGGGTGAACAGACTTTACGCATCCTGGCTGATTTAATGGATTATGAGTTTAAAAAAGAAGCACCGGACTTCATATTGATACCAACCATTTTTCCAATGTGTCCATTTAATGGAAATACTTTTTTCTTTTCAATATACGGGTCGTTAAAGGGTGTGATTGAATATCCAAAAGTTTTGGCTGTATCTGCCCACGAAATCTCGCATATGATTTTTTTAGATATTTTAAAAACTAAAAATATAAAATTACATTTGAAATTAAATTACTTTGTAAAGGAATTAATTGCTCCTATATTGGTATATCAAGATGACTTTAAGAGTTGTTTCGAAAAAATGATAGTAGGGAATTACAATGTTCTAGAGATATATTTTGATGATAGTGGTAGGATAATAAAAGCATTTGATTATTTTTATGAGATGTTTTCCAAATATATATCCGAGAAAAAAGGCTTTCTATTATTCTTAAAAGATATGGTCTCAATGTGTCGAAAAATTGAGGCAGAGATAATAGAAAAGAGGAGTTTTGACAATCAATACGGTATCAAAATAATGAGTGACCCAGTTTTACTCGAAATGTTTAGAAGACCAATTAAGTTAAAATAGTATTATTTTAATATTTAATGAAGTATAAACCTATGAATACAAGTGATTATATTGGAAAAGATGTGGAAGTAAAAATGGTAGTGGAAACTGTCAATGTGACTGCTATGAGTGTGCAGGCGGTGATACATCAACAGATCGTGAATGATCGTGTTTATCCAAGGAGGTGTTCTTAAGTGAACACCTCCTTTTTTTAATGTGAAAATAACAAATTTTAGTGCGTGTATTGTTAATTTGATATATAATTTAAAAATATGAAAAATTTAAATATTCAATATTCGGTGGATTTTGAAGTAAAGGGTGTTATTGACACTCTCGAAAAACTTGAATGGTTCAAGGAAAAAGGGTATTTAATTAATTTACCAGCAATTCTTTTGGAAGAGTCTAATTTTAATAGATTGTCAAAAGAAAATATAATTTCAATTGTAAAATCAGAATATAATAATGAAAAATACGAAGAAACTAAGAAATATATTTTAAAAGAGTGGAAGTCAGATATTTTTGATATAAAAGAATTAAAAAAAATTAATTTTAATCCATTAAGTGAATATGAGGTTATTCTGACAAGATATGGTGTTGGTGGCGGGTATTATTTACCAGACAAAATCGTTGTTAATATTGAACAAAGATACGGTGTTGGTTTAATGAAAACGATTGTACATGAAACCATCCATTTGTTAGTAGAATCAGAAATATTAAAAAATAAAATAAGTCATTGGAAAAAAGAAAGAATCGTAGACTTGCTTTCAGTGAAGCTATCTCCGGATTTTGGAAGATTACAAAACTTGCCCGAAGATACTTCCTTGGTAGATGATATATTTAATAATAAATATCCAGACATAGAATTGATCATAAGAGAGATTGGATTCCAAAACTAGAAAAAACCTTGTTAAAACAAGGTTTTTTCTATGCCATTTCGCATATACTTGCATTTTATTTAAACATGTGCTATAATATAGAAGGTAAA
>CAZGFB010000056.1:0-5037 GCA_964525175.1 uncultured Candidatus Saccharibacteria bacterium
CTCGAACTGCGGTTTTGGAAACCGATGTTTTACCATTGAAACTATAGGCCCGTATTGGGCTATATTATCACACTTCCTTAAAAACAAAAGAGGTGTTAACATATTGTAATAGGAAAAAATCCTAAATATAAACTAACATATTAATTATGCAAACAGAAGAAAATGTAAGTGTCGGAAAAAAATCAACAACATCCTTAATTCTCGGTATTATTGGTTTGGTAGGTTGGATTATCCCGATTATTGGTGCACCTATAACAATTACTGGTCTAGTTTTTGGAATAAAAGGTATTATACATGAAAAAAAAGGCAAAGCTTACGTGGGTGTAACCCTCTGTACTATCGGCTTACTTTTAACAATCATAAACGCATCGATCGGTGCATACATAGGAGTTCAAAATGCTATTGAAAAGCAAAGAAATTCAACAACAACAGAAATAACAAGATAAACAACTTTGTCTGTATTACCTTAATAACCCATGAAACTAATCACACTAAACACTTGGGGAGGAAAATTATATGAGCCCCTTATGGAATTCCTTAAAAACAAATCTGCTGATACTGATATTTTTTGTTTTCAGGAGGTTTTTCCTTGTTCGTCTACTCCTACCGAATTTGTGGGCGAAGTGAGATTTGATCTTTTCTCTGACATAAAAAATATTCTCACAGATTTCAACGGCTACCACACAATGGCCGAAGAGGATAATGTTGGCGGATTAGCTATTTTTATAAAAAAATCTTTCGTTGTTAATAAATTAGACAGTGTAGTTGTTTTCAAAGAATTAAACACCGTACCAAGAGGCCACGCAGACTTCTTTGCGATGGGTAGAAATTTACAATGTCTTGAATTTGATTATTTAGGAAAAACTTATTCTATTCTGAACTTCCATGGAATGTGGAACGGTGGTGGAAAATCGGATAGTCCAAAACGAATTGAACAATCTACTATCGTGAGAAAAAATTTTGATGAGGCAAAAGGTTCTAAAATACTATGTGGTGACTTCAATTTAAACCCAGACACGGAAAGTATTAATATTTTAGCGAAAGGTAATATAGATCTAATCAAAGAATATAAAGTTTCCTCAACAAGAAGCTCGTATTATAAATACCCATCTAGCTTTGCTGACTATGTCATCGCTTCTTCCGATATTGAAGTCAAAGACTTTAAGGCGCTGAGCGATGAAGTTTCAGACCACTTACCACTTTTCGTAGAGTTTGATTAGGATTTTAATAAAAAAACCGGCATCAGCCGGTTTTTTTATTTCTTTGCTTCTTTGAAAACTACTCGTTTTTTCAATTTCTTGCTGAATTTTTTAAGTTCAATTTTTCGGGTGACGAGTTTTTTGTTCTTGCGAGTATATCGCACTTCTCCTGTCTCTTTTGATACTAGTTTTATAAGTTTATCCTGTGACATACGTTGTTTTGGTTAATGTCTGCACATATTACTATACATTTGCTCAAAAAGCAATTATAATTGACACATATGCAACCTTGGATTTTTTACGCCATTTTATCAGCTGTTTTTGCCTCATTTGTGGCAATATTTGGAAAAATAGGAATTTCCAAAGTCGACTCCACCCTCGCCACCACCGTTCGAGCAATTATTATGGCAGGTTTTCTTTTAACAGCTAGTCTGGCTTTGGGAAAATTTAATTTGATAAAAACAATAGACAACAAGGCTCTTTTGTTTATCGCCCTCTCTGGAATTGTTGGGGCAATCTCGTGGATATTTTATTTTATAGCTTTGAAAAGTGGCCCCACAAGCGCTGTTTCCGCCATCGACAAAACTAGCATAGTTTTTGTTTTTATTTTTGCAATTATTTTTCTTTCAGAAAAATTTACTTGGCTAAAAGCACTCGGAGCTATACTTGTGGGAGTTGGAGCAGTCGTGATGGCGCTATAGAATCCTCCAAACTTTTTAACATTACAAAGCTTAAGCATAAGCCTTGCAATAAATTCTGATGTCAAAAAGTTAGTAGGACAAGAAAAACCGCTCAAACATTCGTCGAGCGGTGATTGAAACCTATTTCCAAGGCGGAGGAAGGTCTTCGCGGCGTTTGGCAACCATTTTCTTTGGAGATATCGGCCAATGTCCGTTCTTTTCAGCATTCTTCAATGCAAGGGCGAGGCTGGCACCGTATCCAATTTGACTTTCTTGATCACCTTGGCACGAGCCTACCAAACGATAAAGGATGAAGCCAGCACCTCCCGACCCACAACGTGTGTGAATCCCTACTTTTTCTAATTCAGCAACTGTCGGAATCTTTTCCGGCTGAGGAATCTCAGAGCCTTTTTTGATTCGAGCGCCTCGAGAAGGCTTTTGTTTGAAGAGCTTTTTGCGAAGCTCAACAGTGACCATCTTGAGAGGTTGACCGTCTTTGGACTGCCAGATCTCAAAAATGCTCTGAGAACAAGTCTGATAGACCGTTTTGACCGTGTCGATCTCGACATTCCAGACAGGACGACTTATTTCATCATCACATTTCTTTCGCTCTTCGCGAGCGAAGGTGCCTGAGCCAAGAAGCTCAGCAAGACGATGATTTGTATCACCAGAGTAGACTTGTACAAAATATTCGTATGTCGGAACGTAACGAGTACGCCGTGATGCACATATCCTTGCGGGTGTAATTGGGGAACTTTTCATACCTCCAAAACAATACCACACAACACAAAAATTGCAAATTTATTTTTTACCACCTAATTAGCAAAAAACCAGCACTTGCGGATTTTTGTGAATAATTTACTCAATAATGAAATCTAATTGTTCCTTTGGAATATCGACAGACAATCCATATTCAATAGCTTCCCCTCTACCCTCCAAATCATCTTTATAAAAAGAAAAAATTTTGTCTCTAAATACCACAATAATATCCCCCTCTTCATCAAAGAAATGTGAATAAAATTTTGTAGGTAAAATAACTTTTGAAAGTTTTTCAATCTGTTCTCGATCTGCAAAAACTTTATGCATACGCCATCGATCATCCGGATTTTCATCATCGGTAACTGTTGTCTCAATAATATCAAAACTCTCGAGAACGCTTTTATTCTCCAAACTTTCCTCCACAATCATCCCTTTGTATTTTTTAGAATTTTGCATTTAAAATATTTTATAGCCTGTTTTATGTATTCACAAAACAACCTCTCCCACTTTCCTTCACTGAATTCTTGAAGACAAGATAAAGGTAGTGAATAAAATATAATCGAAGGTGTAAGTTTTTTGGAAACTTGGGAGGAGTGACGACGACGGACAGAGAAAATTTTTAGCAAAAAATTTTCGTGTTCCAAAAAACTTATGCCGAGAGTATATTTTATTCTCCTTACGCTTGTGCTTCAAGAACCACCACCTCCCCATCTTTTCCATCAAGATCTTTTTTCTTCAAAGTTAACTTATCAATTCCCTTTACCCCCTCCGCATCACTCTCCTTCAAAAATATTTTAAGAGCATCTTTGTCTCCAACATCTCCATAATGAATTGGGATAACAATCTTTGCCTCGAGCTTCACAGCAAGCTTCGAAGCCTCCACAGCATTCAAAACCCCTTGCCCACCAATCGGCACAAAAAGAATATCCACGCCATCGATAGCTTCTTTCACTTCAGTCGAAAGAACTGCGCCGTCATGCGCTCCAAGAAAACAAACATTCATTCCATCAACAATAAATGAATAAACAGTATTTACTCTTTCTTCCCCATCGTAATGTGAAGGCGAAGCAAAACCTTTTACAAAAATACCTCCCACTTCATATTCCCCCGGACCAGAAATTATAAAGGGATTTCTATCTCCGTGAGCCACCATATCAGCACCGTTCATATCTTCATGATTTATAGAACAAAGCGCAATATCCGCACCAAAGCGAGAGCTTTTGTGTTTAGAATTTTTTGAAACAGGGTTTACTGCAATAGTTAAATCCCCCTGCTGAATCTTTATAAACTGAAGTCCTTGGTATGTGATTATCATAAAGAAGAGTATATCAAATTTTCACTAAATTCCAAAATCCATAATTGAAAATTAGTTTAATTAAAAACCTATCTTCATGGATTACTTGGATATTTAAAAGTATCAAGCCTAAAAATCTTACTACGTCTTTATTTTAAGGAGAAACACCTAGCAGAGCCATCTACTGCTGTACCGTCACTATAGTATGACCAGTCTTCAAATCCTTTTTGACCATATATCTTAATAATATATGGTGGTATTTGATCATCACCTTCACATTTTCCATATAAATTCTTACTAGCATGAATTTTTGAAAATGCATACACAAAGTATGAACCCGCTTCAAAAGGTGTTGGTATGTTTTTTATGAAAAGTGACATATCTGTAGGTAAACTATCGCAACCACCGCCAGATTCAGGTGTGCTCCCCTGGAAAGTTTTATAAAATTCTCCTCCCATTTCGCAAGGATAATGTCCATTTTGTCCCTTATATAACTCTAATGCCGAAACAAACTGCATTACTTCCTGTCGAAAAGCTGAAATTCTTGCTTTCTCCCTCGCCGTATTCAAACTCGCCAGTACAATAGATGAAAGGAAGCTGATTATAGAAATAACCACAAGCAATTCAACTAATGTGAAACCTCGACTACCTCTCTTTAGTAATTCTTTTTTAAAAATTTTCATATTAAATAAGCGAAAACATTAATGGAGACATTATGAAGAAAAAAACTGCTATAATAATAAGTTCAAAATTTGCCACACCTTTACTTTTTGCGATTCCTTTTTTAATAAGAAAGCCAACCATCCCTTTTTCGCGAGATGATTTTTCGCATTTTGTAAGCCAACACATTAAACCTTTTTTAGATTTTGACATAAGTTAATTATAACACATTGGGTAGAATTATGAATTAAGATTTAAGAATTAAGAATGTGGATAAAAAATTAGACTGTTTTTTGTACTCAAAAAACAGCCCGTAACCTCCTCCACCACCCCAAAGCGAAAGATTTTATGCGTCTTACAAAATTGTTGAGTGTGGAAGTTTCAGCTGGCCTTGGGAGGAGTGGCGACGACGGACAGAGAAAATTTTTAGCAAAAAATTTTCGTG
>CAZGFB010000057.1:0-4849 GCA_964525175.1 uncultured Candidatus Saccharibacteria bacterium
CTTCCAATTAATTGCCCGCTTTCCGTTTCTATATCTACACGCCAAAGCCCTGGCTCTAGAGCATCTCTAATTGAGTAGGTGCGATACCCATCACCTCTTCCTCCATAAATAGAAAGCTCAACTTGCCCAACATCCTCCCAATTTTTAGTTTTTTCGTTATAGTTATACCAAACATGAACAACTTGTGTATTTAATTTTGCCGGAGAAAATATTGAACTGAAAAGATATGCCGACTCCCCCTTATTCAAATGAAAAGTCTCTGTTGATTTGAAAAAAGAAGAAAATGATTTTTCTTGACCGCCTGAAAGAGCGTAAGTTCCATTTGGATTTTTTTTCACAGATGTATACAAACCAATTTCTTTAAGAGAAAGAGGTACTGGTGGAATCATATTTGTAAAATATAAAATATTTATAGTTACAAAAATTCCGCCTATAATATAAATTAAAGTCTTCTTACTCTTCTTAATCTCATCCATTGTGACAAAATGGAGTATATATATAAACAGTGAAATCAAAATTAAACTTACAATTCCACTTAGTATAAAAACCCAATCACCCATCTTCTTTAAAAGTACTGGTATTAGTAGAATACACAGAGAAAGAATCGCCATATAATATACTCCTAACTGTACACTAAAGCGTATATATTGTTTTTTGAAAAACTCATTACCCAAAAGATAAGCAAGAATAACTACAAGGAAAGGCCAGCTTGCGGAAAATGTTGAGCTACGAGCATAAAAGACGAAAGAGGCACTAAAACATCCTCCAAGAACAAACTGCATTATAAACATAAACCAAGGCCGAGCTTTTTCTAAAAATTTTATTTTTATCTTTCCACCATCATATAAATTCACGCAAACAATACATATTCCAATAACCAAAAGATACGAAATAAGAATTGCCTTATCCCACCATATATCCAAACTACGTAAAGTAAAATTATCAATTAAAAATCCGGCTAAAAGCATTCCTGACGAAATATGATTTTCATACTTCTGCCAAATAGATATTATTTTCTTTTTCATAAAATAATTGTAACACCGTATCCCCTCTCTGTCATTCCTGCGGAGGCAGGAATCCAGTCGGAGAAAATCCGAAATTCGAAGCACGAAATCCGAAACAAATCCAAATGACAAAAATTATAAATTCAAAACGAAATTCCGAATTTGTTTAATATTTAATTATTTAAATTTTGATATTGTTTCGAATTTCGGATTTCGTGCTTCGAATTTAGTTTAGCGATGGACTCCTGTGAATTAATGCGCTAAACTCACTATTATGTTAACCAAAGCCAAAATCAAGCTTATCAAATCTCTCGGTGAGAAAAAATACCGTAATGAATACGGGCTATTTTTGGTGGAAGGAGAAAAAAGTGTCAAAGAGCTATTGCAATCAGATTTTAAAATTGAGCAAATTCTTACTACCAAAGAATTTTATGAAGCAAATTCGGCAGATTTTAAGGATTTCCCGTATGACACAGTTGAGAAAGCTGAAATAGAAAATATGAGTTCTCTGGAGAGTAATGATTCAGTTTTAGCTGTCGTTTTTCAAAAGGAAAACAGTTCTTTTGAAATAAATAATGATGAAATAGTTTTGGCTCTTGATGATATTCGTGACCCAGGAAATCTTGGAACAATTATTCGTATTGCTGATTGGTATGGAATTAAAAAAATAGTAGCTTCAGAAAGTACTGTAGATCAATACAACAATAAAACAATTTCTGCATCAAAAGGTTCCTTCACTCGAGTTTCAATGTTTTATACAGATTTAGAGAAATATTTAGAAAATATAAAAATTCCAGTACTTGGAACTTTTATGAAAGGTGAAAATGTTCACAATTTCAATTTCCCAAAAAGTGGAATTCTCTTAATGGGAAATGAGTCAAACGGAATATCAAAGGAAATTGAAAAATTTGTGACAAATAAAATCACAATCCCCTCTTATAGCAAAACAGAGAGTTTAAATGTGGGTATTGCCACAGCCGTGGTGGTGGACAATTGGAGGAGGGTTAGGGGCGACTAGAGAGAATCGGTCACAAGTCACGAAGTAGAATTATTCGCAAGGTTCCAGTTGCTACCAAAAACATACGATCCGAATGCTTTCGCATTCGGGTCGTTATATTACTTCACGTTAACACTTATCATAAACTACTTTCTTAATACCCCACCCCACTCCACGACAGTAAATCCATTTCTCTGAGGTGTCTTAATACTGTAACCTTCTACAGGTATAGGTTTTTGTAAAGGCATAAAATCCATAAGAACTCGAATTATTGAATCTGGTTTTGGAGAAATTGAAAGCGGTGCTATCTCATCCATTCCCTTGTTTCCTATAAAGGTAACGAAATAATATGGCGAATCTTTCATCAGAGGTTCCCAAAATTCTATAAAATCAGCTTGCTCTTTTTCATTAAGCCCAAGTTTGGTTAATTTCTCAATTAAAAAATCATGAATATCTCCCAACGCTACAACAAACCCTTTTTTAGGAGTGGTGTAAATACCACCGTATCCTTCCCAAAAAAGATATGGGTAAGAAATACCACTATTTAAATCTATTAGTTTTCCATCTGGATAAGCTGTGACATTCCAACCAGAGCCATAATTCGGCTCTGTTAATGTAAACCCTCCTTTTGGTTCGATTTTTACCGATACATTCATCTTATCTTTTGGATAAAGATAAATTACAGGCTTTCCGCATTCAGTTTGTGGAATAAATTCGGCTTTTTGAAATTTAATTAATCGATCAAACGGATCAAACCAGAAGAAAACCGGCCGAGATTCAACAAACTGTTCAAAAGAAATTTTTGTTGTCCTATAAGGATTATAATCGATGTTATAAATATTCTTAAGAATTAAACTATTTTTATCTACTAAATCATATACATTGTCGCCATTTTCTGTTTTTCCTATTGTTTTTAAATCCTTAATTGATATACCCGATATTACCGAGGCGTAGTTTTTTGATCCACACCCACCTATGTCAGTATTAACATACTCAATATTGTTTATCGAACCGTCACTCCAAACAACACGAGGAATTCTGAGTCTAGAATCATAAAAATCCATATTCAATGAATAGGTACGCATTGTTCCATCGGGAGCTTCCAAGTAGTAGCCATTTTGCCTTATTTTGTCGTCATTTAAAGCAAGACCATTAACATCTGTATAAACGTTGCCAAACTCGGGATGATTAAAAGCCAATTTATAATCTGAAGAAGATAAACTAATTTTGTTAAACATATCTTCATTTAGATTATTCCCCTCCATATTAAAACTACTTCCTTTATAATTAATTTTTTCTGGGAAAATTAAATCAGATAAAGTAGTTGTCTTATCAATTGAAAATTTACTCTGATCAAAAAAATCACCATCATACAATTCATCAGAGTGTTTATCTAAAAGAGTGATTTTATCGGGCTGTTTTACGAAGCGATACCTTGAATTACCAGACATTTCTTCAGGGGAAATATTGGCAAGTAATATATCTCCACCCTTATATGTGCCGTTTTTAAAAATACCTACCTTATAAAATTCTGCTCTGCTTGCATCAAAACCATCCTTAAAAATATTTAAGTTTTCTATTTTAACAGGAGCTATCCATTCTATATGATCGATTTCTGTTGAAGTTGAGACAGCGTTATCCTTAACCTGTGGAGGTATCGTAACAATTTTATTTTTAATTAGGTTTATTCCTAAACCCAAAATAGTTGCCAGAAAAATGATTACGACGCTTGTTATTATTATTTTTTTATTCATATAAACAATTTTATCACGCAATAAACATAATATCTATTAGTTAAAACATTTAGTATTCAACAGAAAAACTACCGTCAACATAACTTACAACTTCTTTTATTGTTGAATCATTCAATATTTTAGAAGAGTTAGTATTAGCAATCAGATCGAAATGAGTAGCACCAACTTTTTTCATATAATTCATAACTATTTCTAAACCAGGAACAGAATCTACTTGAATTTTTTTTATAGCAATAAAATCAAATTTTTTTATTGCAGATATACTTTCAATATCATAAATTTGTGTTATATCATTTGGAAAGAAATGAGAAAAATCGAATGACCCAACAACTATTACATCATTGCCAAGAGTGGAATACAAATCTTCAACAAATTTTTTTATATCTTTTTCTGAAATAGAATCTTTAACTATTACCGGTATGACCCTTGCATTTGGTAAGGATTTTTTTATAAATGGTACCACCCCAGATATGCCATGCTCTTTAGCAAAAGGATACTCATCAATATTTAATGAACCACTTTCTTTAAGTTTTAGGATTGAATTTTTATCACAATCTAATATTCCATACGGCGTACTCCAGTTATATAAAGAAGAGATTATTTGGCCTTTTCCCACCGAAAAATGATTTGGACTAATAAGAACAACTGTAATTGGAGTAGCGGTGGAAATAGTATTGATAGTTTTTGCGATTAAGTCTGAAGCGAGTAAATGATGATTAACTATAACTCCTTTAATATTATTTAAAGATACCGGTATTTTAGAAATACCATCATACGACCTATCTAAAAATTGCTTGTCACTAAAATATGAATAATGTGTATCGGTAATTTCATTCTTCTTTTGAATATCTGTTTTTGTGTTTATTTCCCCCGCAAAGTATCCTATCAAAAAACCAGATATGGAGAGCAATATAAGTATAATTTTTTCTTTATTTTTCACCTAGAAATTGTAACACAATATTATAAAAGAGACTTTATATAGAATTTGTATGCTACAGCATTCAATAATAAAAAACCAAATAGCGTTCGGTTTTTATTATTGGGGCGACTAGAGAGAATCGGACTCTCGACTCCGGTTCCACAAACCGGGGTTT
>CAZGFB010000058.1:0-4789 GCA_964525175.1 uncultured Candidatus Saccharibacteria bacterium
ATTTTCAAATGCGCTACCTAAATCATCTGTTGAAAAACTTGTGGGTGCATTTAATTGGATACGCTACAAATACAGGGTACCAAAAACGGCTCCACTGCTACGGCAACAGTATACCAAAAATATGGTATACTGTTTTTAGCGTGCTACGATTTTTAGGCTCCACTCAGTATGCCACGCTAAACTGAAAAAAAGAACTCTGGAGTTTTTTATGTTAAATGCTACAACATTTAACCCCCAAAGTTCTTTACCAAAACCAATTTGATAATAACACTGACTAACGAAAAAATCAATATCGACGACGATAATTTTTATTGCACTTTTAGCAATGAAACTCTAAATAAGCTTTCTTACTATCATTTGGCAAGAAGGCGCAATATAACATACAAATTTTTCATATCAAATCGTGAGTTAAGGCTTGTATGTCCTCTTTTAAAAACTATGGCTAATGAAAATGTCGTTTTATGGCCTTCAATAAAGCTTCCTTTTAGAAAATACCCAGTTTATGTATACTTCTATGCTGTTGCACTTTATCTATCCTCCAATCTGAGTATGAGAGAGGTTGCAGCAAGAACTCGGATTCAATTCGGTCTTGATAAATTCAGTCACTCTACTCTGTCCAGAACGTTAAAGAGGTTATCTGGAATTGTAGAGGAACTTCTAAATATGAGCTCTGATACATTAATAGAAGAAACAGCATCAAATATAAAAACTCTTTTTATTCGAAAACATTGGATCGACCTAAAGAAAAATCAATATGCAACACTGCTTCAAATTTTTCATTCAGTATTGGATCCAGAGAAAATAATTCTCTTCAGTAGCCTTTTAAGTCTAAAATATTTCAATAAATTCATGAAATTTGTAATTTAAATTCATTAATTTGGAAACCCATATGGGCTTGCACCAACTTTAGCGATAACATGAGGTTGGAGGTGATGCTGATTGCAAATAATTAAGTATCCAATAAAAGAGGTGGATGTTAAAATCATTCCTGATAATCGCATGCTGTCATTGGGAATAACAGCCACGCAGAAAGCAATATGTGAAAAAAGCATACGTCAATATGGATTATTGACGCCTATTGTCTTATTGGAAAATCCTACTGGAGAGCTAATGACACTTTCTGGTGAGAATGAACTTGAAGTTTTAAAAGAAATGAATGTGACAAAAGCTGATGTTTTTATCACTAAGCTTCAAAATCGTTCTGATACAGGTAAAGTGATTCTATGGCTTTCCTCATTTCAGAAGGGGTTAAATCCATTGTGTGAAGGACTACTCTTAAGAGAACTATTAAATGTGGGGAATTATACACAGATAGAACTGGCCCACATTCTTATGAAATCAAAATCCTGGGTGAGTAAAAGATTAACTTTGGCTGAACAACTTGAAGAACCAGTTGCGGAGTTGGTTCTTTCAAAAAAGCTTTGTGCTGCAAGTGCTCAGGATATTGCTAGACTTCCAAAGGAATTCCAGCACAAATTTGCTTTAGAGGTATTTTCAAATGCGCTACCTAAATCATCTGTTGAAAAACTTGTGGGTGCATTTAATAATAAATCAACCTCAAAGACGATTAAAGAAGAAATAATAGCTAATCCTAGTCTTGCAATTTTATCTATCAATCCAGTGCAATTTGAAAAATATTCTAATCCTAAGATTGAAAAACCCGATGATACAAAGTTTGATAGTACATTACGACTGTTATTAAAATTAATTGCAGAATTAGAATTGAATATTGCAGCTAAAAGCACCCTTGAACTTCAAAAATACAGTCGGATTTTGCCGGTTTTACAGACTTCCATAATTAGGTTTTTTAAAGTATTAGAGCATTGCAGTGTTTCCTTAGGGAAACTAAATGAAACATCAAATAATTTAGGAGGCGATAAAGATGTCATTTGTTGATATGAATACCTACAGTCTCATCCGAAGGCTGCACGTCGTAGAAAAATTAAGTCAAAGACAAATTGCAAGGCAACTTCATGTAAACAGAAGAACTGTTCGTAAATACTGTGATGGTTCATTTCTACCTGGTATTCGTCAAGAATATCAAATTGAAAAAAATCCTGCTAGACTTGCCATTGAAGAAAAAATTATTAAGATAATTGAAGAAAATAAAGGTGCTCCATCAAAACAAGCACTAAATGCAAAAGTCATTTGGCAAATTCTTCTTAAAGAAGGCTATACACATGCTGAGTCAACTATAAGAAAATATATTCAGGAACTCAAATTAGATAAATCTGATATATTTATACCCCTTGATTTTGAACCTGGTGACGCAATGGAATTCGATTGGGGCGATGTTTATGCCTATATAGAAAAAGTTAAGACAAAAATCTCAATTTTTTGTGCTGTTTTACCTTTTAGTTATGGAATCTTCTGTGCGGTTTTTCCGAATAAAACAAATGTAAACTTTTATGCAGGACATATAATGGCGTTTGAGCATTTTAATGGTGTTCCTAGGCGCTGTATTTATGACAACCTTAAAAGTGTTGTTCTTGAAGGTTCCGGTATAAATGCGATCACACAGCAAAAATTTAAAAAGCTTGAAGCACATTACGTTTTTGAAGCCGTATTGTGTACCGCGGCAAGTGGATGGCAGAAGGGTTCCGTTGAAAATTTAGTGTCAGTTGCTAGGAAAATAGCCTTTACTCCAATGCCATCTGTTTCAAGTTTTTCGGAACTCCAGGAACATGTAACCCACAAATGTTTAGAATATTGTATGAACCATAAAATTAAGGGTAGGGCACGAGGCATTAAAGAAATGCTGGAGGAAGAAAAAACTTATCTACTTCCATTACCGATATACCCTTTAGACTCTGCCGAAGAAGTAAAAGCTTTAGTTCATAACGATTTAACAGTGCGTTACTTGAACGTGAAATATTCTGTGCCTCAAGAATATATTGGTCTAAGTGTTACACTCAAAATATACCCATTTAATATTGATATCTATCATAGAGGGAGCTTGATATACAGCCATAAGAAAGCACTCCACCTAGGAGAACATCAATATATTACAGAGCATTATCTAGATATTCTCATTCAAAAACCAAGAGCAATCAAAAATGCTGCTCCAATAAGTAAAGGAATTATGCCTGCTGAACTAATTGATTTTATGAAACTTTGCAAAGATCGAAACAGAAATTATGAACTAGTAAATATATTGCTCCTTAGTAGAAAAATTGCTTGTGAAAACCTTCTATGGGCTGTTAAACAAGCAAATATAACCGGTAGTCCATCTTACGACCTAGTTTGTTTTTACCTCGACATTCAAAACCAAAGTTTTTTTGACAAAAACCCTGTAGAAGATAACATCAAAGTTAATGCTGTAAATTTTATTGAGTATGACGAATTAATTCCAAATAAAGGAGAATAATAAATGATTGAAGAAAGAAATGATTTTACACCAAAAGAACGTAAAATTTTAACTATGGCAAAAACATTAAAACTTGAAGCTTTTTCAGACTATAAAGAGTATATGAAGAAGGAGTTTTCAACCGAAGAAGTTATATATGAACTGCTTATTGCAGAAATTAAATTTAGGGAACAAAACAAATATAAATATCGGATAAAAATGGCTACATTTCCATTACTAAAAACTCTTGACACTTTTGAATTTAATAAAGAGAGATTACCGGATCTAGATAAAGATGTAGTTATGGAATTGGCAAGTTGCAAGTTTGTAGAAAACCGTAGAAACATTGTGGCTGTTGGAAATTCTGGCACTGGTAAAAGTCACCTTTGTATTGCAATAGCTATGGAAGCAATCGCTAAAGGTTATACTGTCAAATTCAGAAGGGCTTCAGAACTTGTTAATCAAATGAACGAAGCCGCTAGTGAAAAACATTTGTCTAAGTTTATCAAAAACATCAATGCTTGCGATATTTTGCTAGTCGACGAACTTGGGTACCTAGCCTATGATTCCGCTGGAGCAAGTCTTCTCTTTCAAGTTTTTGCAGCGAGATATGAAACCAAAAGTACAATTGTCACCTCAAATCTTGAATTTTCAAAATGGGTATCGTTTCTTGGAAAAGATGAACACATGACCTCAGCACTTATTGGTAGGCTAGTTCAAGAATCTGTAGTATTAAATATGAATGGAGAGAATTATAGAATCCAAAAAAGAAAAAAACAACAATCTGTTTTATGATAGGAGTGGAAAATCATGACCGACAGACTGACGGACATCTCTATTATTAATGATATATTTCGAGTATCAGGAGTTGAGCATTTTAATGATAGTATCAAAGGTATTCTCCAAGAAGCAATAAAAGATATTTATTACTCTCATCGTTATCTGATATTTAAGTTGCGATTGAAGCATCTTGACAGAGCAATTTATAAATATAGGAATGCTAAAGAAAAAACCTGTATTTTTAATACCAAAACCTATTTAAAGGCTTGTATTGTAAGTGCAATTTTAGAGACAGACCTTGAAGAACTAGAACCCATAGAAGTATGAAATATATTAAAAGATATATGATTAAGGCAGGCTAGAAAAATACATAGCTTGCTTTTTTCATACCACTGGAAATAATAAAAATTTATGTTTTTTGTTATAATTCCATTAGGTCAAATGACCTGTGGTCATAAGATTATGTTTTAGTAAATTTAAGATTTTTGAATAAAATAAAAAGTTTATAGAAGAAACTACTTGGTGCTGGGATTTAGTGTAATGTGGCAGGTAATGACTTTTTGAAAGACTTATGTGGCAAGGCTTTGGAGTGGTATACTTTCGAGTAGCGCGAAAATGAAAATTTCCATTGACTAGTGGCATCATAAATTAATAGCGTATCCA
>CAZGFB010000059.1:0-4697 GCA_964525175.1 uncultured Candidatus Saccharibacteria bacterium
TTTAATTTAATATACTCACATTTTAATATGTAAATACATTCGAAGCAAATTAAAACTCAATTTTCCCATTTGGTGAATATAATTCAACTGATTTAATTGTTGGATATTGCGTAAGCGTATCATTTAAAACAGATAATAAATGCCCACTCTCGCAACTACTAAGCCCGTTTATAGGATATCCTGATGGCATATTTTCACTACCGAGCATTACTTTTGCCACACCCCCTGAAACTGTTACAGATTTGTACACAGCATATTCTGCAAGTTCATTTTCGAAAAGAATTTTAAGCGAAGCATCTGCCACTGTTGCTACTTTCGGAACTGTGTATGTAACTTTTTTTGTAATTCGACAATCCATTTTTGTTTCAGATAATTCCTTATCTTGTACATAAACACTAAGAGACATTTGCTCCCCTGAAGTCACGGTAAATTGCATTTTATTACTCACCTTCCCCCAAGGAGCCGTGTAAATATTATAAACTCCCGGAATAATATTTAAATATGATTCACAAGGAAGTCCGCTATAGGAATTATTTTGTTTACATATTTTACTTTCAATTTTTACTTTAATTAAATTTTTATCCACAGTAAAGGAATTCATTCCGAGCATATATGCCGTTTCACCTTTACTATTTTCAATTATTGCATCCAGATCTCCTTCAAAACCAGTCAGGTTATTTCCCTTTAATTCAATTATTGTTCCAATAGGACCTGAAGATGGAGTGATCGACTTAATTACTGGTTCTGTACTTGTTGAAACAGAACAAACAAACTCACAATTTGGGCCTGTACGACCGACATAAGAGCCGTCGGGACATTGTCTGGCTTCCTCTGTACACGCCACAGGTTCAGGTATTAAAGTTTTAACTGTATTGCTTTGAATATACACGAACACCCCTAAGCCTATTAAAATAGCCAGAGCTAATATCAAGAGTGGAATTGCAAATCCTTTATTTGAGGGTTTCATATATTAAGTATAGCAAAATGACAAATAAAAGGTATTAACCCCAGGGCAAGCCCTGGACCCATTGTGAGTTCGCTTCGCTCTCACAATGCCGTGGCAAGCCACGGGATATTAAACCTTTTGTTCTCAACTACACTCGGACGTCGTAAACAAGATTACTTGCTCACGCGCTCCTCGTTTGTTGGAATAAAAAAACACCAACTAAAAGCTGGTGTCTGGTGGTTCAAAGAACCAATCTAGCATATTTCACTTGGAAGAAGATCTCCGCTTTTTCCATTAATTTTCAGGAAACAATCATCGCAAACATAATACGACGAAAGGTTTCCGAAATATTTATAGAAAGCCGTTTTGCTCGCGCAATTTATGCAGTCTTTACAAACACACAAAAAAGCACTTGACGGAGGACTATTTATTGACGTATACAGTGAGTGGTATCGCTCACTTTGAGCCCTTCTTAGTAAATCTTCTCTTCTCCAACCCTCAACAACTTCAAGCTCCTGAGGATTGAACAAATATACACGTGGACACTTTTTCCACGAATCATTTTCGAGAAGGAAATCTAGTTCACTTTTTCTGCACTTTGACCCAAAAATGTTATCCCACTCTTTTACAGGTATCACCTCTTGGCAAATATTAATATTTCGCCCATAGAGGCTGGCAAATTCCACTTGGGGAACCTCCATGTTAAAAAAGGTCGCAACATTATAAAGACCATGTGCAATGTTGAATTTTGGCTGGATCACCAGACCACAATAGCAAGACCAGAGGCTATTTTCATCTGCCATTTTTACAATTGAGCCCTGAGTGATTTTATTACCTTTAACATCGAGAAGTGCTGTATCGTCTTCAAATTTCGTATTCATAACATCCTTTCTTTTGTATTTTTTCAACCTAAAACTTATCTGCACATAAATTATCACAATTTGTCGCAGATGCAAGCAAAGAAAAGGAGGTTGAGCCTCCGCAGAAAATACCTTCTATTTTAAGTTCAATTCTTTCTCTGCCCTATCTGCCAAATTGATTAAAATAGCGATTTCTTCCAAAGTCAAAATTCTGGGTTTAATGTCTTTAATACAAAAGACTCCTACCATTTTAAATGTCTTATGATCCATAAGCGCCACACCTGCATAAAATCTTATGAAAGGAGAACCCGCAACATTTGGATTATCAGAAAATCGAGGATCTTTTAAAGTGTCTTCAACGATAAATAAATATTTGGCCAACAAAGCATGTCCACAAAAAGATGTACCTCTATCACCTTCTTTTGTATTTAGACCAACACAAGATTTGAACCATTCTCTATCGGAATCAATAATACTCAAAGTTGATATTGGTACATGTAATTTTTCAATAGCCAGCTTTGTTAAGACATCAAAACGTTCTTCTGATGCCGTGTCTAAAATAGCCATCTGATGAACAGCTTCTATTCTTACTTCTTCGTCTGTTGGAATTGGTGCTTTTTGCATACAAATATTTTAGCAGATAAATTATATAACGGCTAGTTTAAATTCTCTCCAAGAGGAGGCCGGGCCTCCGGCGAGAGAGATAAATAAAAAAGCTCTTTGATGTTATCGCAGAGCTTTTGTGATAATTCGACAATTACTGTTTGACGGCAGAGTCAATACAGAAGAGAAGAATTTCATCAACTCCCGGTCCGTGACCTTTGATCTTGGTGAGAACCTCTTTTGCCTTTTCATCGTTCTCAGCTTCAAAGCTGATAGTTTCGGATTCGGAGTGTAATACCGCGGTCGGAATGCCTTTGACGATTGTGCCGAAGTTAAAATCGTTTAACCTTCGTCCATCTGGCTTTTGTCCGCCGTAATACCGCACGATGATATATTTTTTCATTGACTTTCCTTTGTTTGATGGTTGTACTTTACAGTGCTATAATAGCACTATAATTAAAACCTGTCAATGTGACCACAGAGACGCCGCCCGCGACTCAAGACTTTTCCGTCGAAAAATCTGGTCTGGGCACCAGCTCGCTCCCAGATTTACTAATCTGGGTCCCGCTCCGCTATTCGACTCTTCGACGCAGGCAAAACTCTTTGCTTGCTTAAGGTCATGTCACCAAAAAACCACACAAAAGTGTGGTTTTTTGGTGACATGACCTTACGGGGAATCGAACCCCGATTACTGCCTTGAAAAGGCAATGTCCTAACCGTTAGACGATAAGGCCAAATTAACGAACTCAAACAATATAGCACTTTTTGGAAAAAATGCAAAAAAGTGCTATTATCCAGTCGTAATGAAATATTGGAGACGTGGCTGAGTTGGATAAAAAGAGAACTGCTTCTCTTTTTATCCGAGGCGTGGAGCCGAGGTGGCAACCACGATGCCACGGTTCCGAAGGACGACAATTTTAGCGACAGCGAAATATATTGGAGACGTGGCTGAGTGGTTGAAAGCACCGCATTCGAAACGCGGCAGGGTCTAAAAGCTCTCGGGGGTTCAAATCCTCCCGTCTCCGCAGGAAATTTTAAAAAAAATATAATCTACTAAAAAACCGACAAAATCATGAACAATCCACTTAAAGAAAAATTAATAAAGATTGCGCAGAATAGGCAGACAAGAGATGACCCGTCTCATGATTTTCAACATATTTTTCGTGTATATAATTTAGCGATGCAAATAGGTAAAAAAGAAAAGGCTGATTTAGATATTTTGATTCCAGCAGCTCTTTTTCATGACACGGTCGTCTATATGAAAAACCATCCGAATAGTAAAAATGAAACTGATGAAAGCGCAGATGCAACAAGAAATATTTTGGAAGCGCACAAAGACTATCCTCAAGATAAAATTGAAAAAGTAATTACATGTATCAAGCAATGTTCATTTTCGAAAGGCATTGTCCCAGATTTACTTGAATCAAAAATCCTACAAGATGCTGATCGATTAGAGGCAACAGGTGCAATCTCAATAATGAGAACATTCTCTTCCGGAGGACAAATGAATCGACAGTTCTATGATCCTTCTGATCCTTTTTGTAAAAAAGGAACAGTTCCCTTTAGATCAGGAATAGATTTATTTTATAAAAGATTATTGGTAGTTGAAAAAGGCATGCACACAAAACTCGCCAAGCAAATTGCAAAAAGAAGAACAGTCTTCCTAAAAACATTTTTAAACGAATTGAAAACGGAACTCAAAGAATCAAAAGTAATTTGATTTATGTAGTAACTTTTTCTCATTCTATAAATAATATATAATATAAGTATGGAAAAAATATTAAAACCAAGACTACAGGAATTTTTAGAATTTGTGCGAAAACAAGGTGTTATTAGTTTGGCAATAGGTTTCATTATTGGAGGTGCGGTTACAAAGCTTGTGACAGCTTTAGTGACAGATCTCATAAACCCTGTTGTTGGAATCTTCCTAGGTACAATTGGTGATTTAAACAAAATCACAATTCCAGTGTTCAGCGCAAATATTCTTATTGGCAGTTTCATAAGCGCACTCATAGACTTCTTGATAATTGTCGCTGTTGTTTACTTCGGTATCAAAAAACTCGGATTTGAAAAGTTGGATAAGAAGGAGGAAACGAACTAGTGGGTAGTGGGTAGTGGGTAGATAAATTTTAAAAACCTCTGAACACTTTTTGCGATAGCAAAAAGTGTTCAGAGGTTTTTAATCGACCTTGGGTTGCATCTAAAGGTATTTTCGTTGTAATATGCTACTGTTATGCGCGGTTAGCTCAGTTGGTAGAGCGCTACATTGACGTTGTAGATGTCATAAG
>CAZGFB010000060.1:0-4540 GCA_964525175.1 uncultured Candidatus Saccharibacteria bacterium
TACCGAGGACGACATAAAATATAGTCACGAGTACGTTCTTTATTTTATGTCGACTTTATAATACAATACTACCAATGAAGACTCCAAAAGATATTGATTTCTCTGTGCCAGAAACCGTGAAGGAAACTGTGTACAAGCTTAAAAATGCTGGTTTTGAGGCCTATATTGTCGGTGGGTGCGTTCGCGACATCCTCATTGGTAGAAAGCCTAAAGATTGGGATTTGACCACCAACGCGACCCCTGAGGAGATTCAAGGAGTGTTTCCAGAATCTTTCTATGAAAATAAATATGGAACTGTCGGTGTAAAGAATGAAACAGAGGAAGATGAAACACTTAAAGTAATTGAAATAACTCCATATAGATTAGAATCTGAATATTCTGATAACCGTCGTCCAGACAGTGTAACTTTTAGTAAAGATATTGCAGATGATTTGCAAAGAAGAGATTTCACAGTGAATGCTATCGCTATTGATTTAGGTAATGGACATAAAGGACATATCATTGACCTTTATAAAGGACAAGAGGATTTAGCTTCAAAGACAATAAGAACAGTAGGGGATGCCGAGGATAGATTTAAAGAAGATGGCCTTCGAATACTGCGTGCTGTGCGTTTGGCAACAGATTTAAGCTTTGTAATTGAGGAAAAGACGCAAAAAGCTATAGAAAAACACAAAGACTTACTAAAAAACATAGCAAAAGAGCGAATTCGTGATGAATTTGTGAAAATTGTGATGAGCGACAACCCTTTGATTGGAATTGTTTCATGTGAAAAGTTAGGAATATTGAAATACATTTGTCCAGAACTCGAAGTTGCTATTGGGGTAGGGCAGAACCAAGCCCATGCTTATGATGTTTGGGAGCATTTGTTACGCACCGTGCAACACTCTGCGGATAAGGGTTTTGGTCTTGAAATCAGACTTTCGGCTTTGTTCCACGATATTGGTAAACCTAAGACAAGGCACGTTACACGTGAAAAGGGTGGGGAACCGACATTTTATGGTCATGATGTGGTTGGGGAGCGAATAACAAGGAAAATACTTGAAGACCTAAAATTTTCACGTGAAATCATTGAGAAGGTGGCAAAGTTTGTGCGTTGGCATATGTTTTTCTCAGATCCAGACCTTATAAGCCTTTCAGCTGTTCGAAGAATGGTGGCAAACGTTGGCAAGGATAATATATGGGATTTGATGCATGTTCGTGAATGTGATCGTATTGGTACAGGAAGACCAAAGGAAAATCCATATAGACTAAGAAAATATAAAGCGATGATTGAGCAGGTTATGCACGATCCGGTGTCTGTGGGAATGCTTAAGATCGATGGAAACAGGGTAATGGACGTTACACATGAAACACCTGGTCCAAAAATCGGCTTTGTTTTGCATGCTTTGCTTGAGGAGGTGATGGAAGACCCAAAGTTAAATACAGAGGAATACTTAGAAACAAGAGTTCTAGACTTAATTAAGTTAGATTTGTCGGAATTAAAGAAGCTAAGCGATCAAGGTAAGGAGCTACAAGAAAAGGCAGAGGAGGAGAGTTTGAGGGAAATACGGAAAAGACATAAAATATAACACATAACATATAACATAGAACAGAATGCAAAGAGCGATTTCACGAAGTGAAATCGCTCTTTGTGTCATCCTTGCGAATGCGAGGATCCATGCCGAATTAGAGTATTTTAGACTGGATTCCTGCCTTACAGGCACTGTACACTTTTCGCATTTTGAGTACAAAGTGCTCAAAGTCTTGCGCTTGGGTCCCATCCCAAGCTCACCTCCGCGGGAATGACAAAAATGAAAAAATAAATTCGAAATGATATGTAAAATTATATCAACAATAATTCATCTTTACACTTGCAAAAAAATGTTTTCTAATTTAATACTGGATCCCAGATAAGCCTTTGACTACAAGGCTTTCTGGGATGACTAAAAACATAGTCGCTTCGCTCGTTGTCTTTTAGTCAGTTATCCACAGGTATGTCCTTTACATGTCCTTAAGACAGGAATACAATTAGTGAGGATCGATGATTGGTACCTTTCAACAATTGAATAGGGGTTTCTATCCGTTTCCAGTTTTCGTTTCTTACAGTTCTTTGAATTAAATAAGAGTTGAGGGGTCTTCTCTTATCAAATATTCTTGCAAAAACAAATGCTCACAATTTTTTTTGAAATCATCTCTTTTGATTTCATTGATTAAAGCATTAACTTTTGATTCGCTCAAAAGATGCCGGACACTTCACGAATTCTCAAACTTTATATATATTTGGATTGCGATGAAGTCTAAGTTCCATGCGTCTCATTAAAGCATTATCAGTTAATGTTTGTAATAGTTCTTTCGTTTCTCAATCTATTGTTTCTCGTTTTGCAAGAAACAATCAAACCGCCACACGTGGCTCCATGTATGAATTAAGGAAATCGCGTCTGGCGGTTTTGTGTTATCTATATGCTAAAAGGTACGATTAACCGTACCTTTTGTTTTTTTTGCATTTTCTACAAACTATTTACCCTCCAAAATTTTTGCCATAGTATTTTCTTTGAAAAAGAAAATACATAGCAGAGCTAATGGCAAAAACTTAGGAGGGCGAGCTACTCACTAATAACTAGTTCAATCGGGCAATGGTCGGATCCAAAGATTTGGTCGAGGATTTCGGCTTTCTTAATTTTTTTTTCGAGGGCGGGGGAGACGAAGAAATAGTCGATGCGCCAGCCAATGTTTCTGTTGCGTGCAAAAGTTTTCATATCCCACCAAGAGTATTGAACTTTTTTTGGATGAAGATGGCGAAAACTATCTATCCAACCTTTTTTTACAATTTTATCAATCCAATCTCTTTCAATGCGAAGAAATCCGGTATGGTTTTCATTTGCTTTTGGCCGAGCAAGATCAATTTCATTATGTGCAGTGTTTACATCGCCACAGAAAATAATATTTGGCTGTTTCTTTTTTAATTTTTCTATATATGAAAGAAATGCATCATAAAATTTCATTTTGAATTCTAGTCTTTCGGGCTTCACACCTGCGTTTGGAAAGTAGCAGGTGATAATGGTGAAATCTTTCAAGTGAACTGCAAGAAACCGCCCTTCTTGATCGAGTTCTTCTATCCCAAAACCGTAATCCACACTTTCTACTTTATACTTTATACTTTTAACATACACTGCAACGCCACTATACCCCTTTCTCCCTTTTGAATGATCAAAAAATGATTGATATCCAGGCACATTAACTAATTCTTCTGGAAGTTGCTCGTGATGAGCTTTTGTTTCTTGAAAACAGAAAACATCGGGCTTTTCTTTTAAAAGCTCTTTAAGTGCGCCCTTTTTATACCAAGCACGAATGCCATTTACGTTCCAAGAGATTATCTTTGTCATTCCTTAAATATATCATAATTTCTGTCATTCCTGCGAAGGCAGGAATCCAGTCGGTAAAATCAGAAATTCGAAGCACGAAATCCGAAACAAATTCAAAATCCTAAATAATAAATTCAAGACGAATACACTTTCAGACTGGATTCCTGCCTTCGCAGGAATGACATGGGGGAGTGGCTTCTGTTTCTGTTTAATATTTTGATATTTGAATTTAGAATTTGTTTTGGATTTCGTGCTTCGTGCTTCGAATTTAATTCCACAATAAACCCGAGTAAAGCTTTACTCGGGTTTATTGTGGAATTTCTTATGTACATCTCTCAGATGCTTGTCTGTAACGTGGGTGTAGATTTGTGTCGTGTTGATGTTTGCATGGCCAAGGAGAGCCTGCACAGAGCGTAAATCGGCACCGTTTGAAAGTAAGTCTGTCGCGAAAAGGTGACGGATCGTGTGAGGCGTTACTTTGCTTGAAATTCCGGCCATTGTTGCATATCTTTTTACAATTCTTTCTATCGATCTTCTCGTTAAACCTTCTGTTGGTTCTTCATCCTTATCTTTTTTAATATCACCGAGCTTTGTTTTTTCATTTCCCACTTTTACAAAAAGTGCATCGCTCATATCTTTTCTTAAAGCTAAATATTTTTTAACTTTATCTTTTGCTTCATCAGAAAGAAAAACAACACGCACTTTTCCACCTTTTCCACGAATTGAAAGTTCGTCGCGAGTTAAATCTAAATCAGAATTTAGAGAGCAAAGTTCAGAAACACGAAGCCCTGTTGAAAAAAGAAGTTCAAGTATTGCTAATCCGCGAGCTTTTTTCTGTGGATCTTTTTCTTTATTCGGTGCGTCGAGCAATCTTTTTAATTCATCTGTCGTAATTATATCAATTTGTCTTTCGGGAACTTTTGCAAGCTCAATCTGATCCGCCGCCAAAGAGGGGATTCCAATTTTTGTTAAATATTTTAGAAATGAACGCACAGCTATTAAATAATAGTTTTGTGTTTTCTTTTTCATTGTCTCACCAGACTTTGCATTGTTTCCGGCCGATTGCCTGTTGAGCCAAACACGAAATTCACGAAGTTTGGTATTTGTTAGATCTTCAGGATTTTTAATTTGTGTTTGTTTCAGAAAAACATCAAGATAGTGGGCGTAGTTTTCCACAGTGCGTATCGCTCGCCCTTTTT
>CAZGFB010000061.1:0-4452 GCA_964525175.1 uncultured Candidatus Saccharibacteria bacterium
TCTCCATCATTTGAGCTTTACCCATATACTTTCCATCAAACACACCTCCTACAATCGTCACCTTTTCAGGGAATTTCTTTGAGAAAGCAAACACTTCGCGTGCTGGAGCGATTAAATCATCTCCCCACACAAATGCGATTTCTCCTGGGAGCTCTGGAAGAGTTCCTTCAAAATTTCCTTCTGCAAGTGCTTTTGCAGTAA
Organism: uncultured Candidatus Saccharibacteria bacterium; assembly: GCA_964525175.1. Taxonomy (GTDB): domain Bacteria; phylum Patescibacteriota; class Minisyncoccia; order Phycocordibacterales; family CAIZIN01; genus CAIZIN01. Next base: position 202 of record CAZGFB010000061.1, read on the forward strand.
CTGTTTTCTTTGCAACATAATATGTTACATCTTTTTCTCGAAGTTCCTTTCGCATAGCTGTTGTATCAGCTACCGGAAGACCTTTGAAATTTACGAAAACGATAGATTTTGCAGTTTTAGCTGCACTTTTTACCTTATCGAAAATTTCTTCTTTTTTGTTTCTTGATATTGGCATTCTAGATTTTTAACGAGCGAAGCGACTATAAAAATCTTATCCTCCTAAGTTTTTGTCATTTTGACTGCCTTGTCTCGCTCGTAATCGAGCTAGACAATGACAAAAATTTTGGAGGGGTACAATAATATACTCGTAAACTCGCGGTTATTTTTTTTCGACCCGTAAGGGCACTAAGGAGTTGAAAGATGTATAAAATACACCGGTTCGCCTCGAGAGGTCTTATTGTTCGTGAAGCGAACAGAGTCTTGAGTTATGAGTCAGGAGTTAAGAAAAAATTCATAACTCATAACTCCATACTCATACCTCTGTCGCTTTGCGACACCTGCCTCTTGTCTCTGGCCTTACAAAGGAGATATTAGCATAATTTGTGGGATTGTAAAGACAGGCTCTAGGCGCTAGCTTTTAGGCTCTAGCTATAACAAAAAAATAGCGCACCCCTTCCCGAAAGAAGGTGTGCGCTATGTTGAATGAAAGGGCGTTATACCAGATAGCCTTTGGTGCCGTCTGGATGAATCGGGTTTCGACATGGATCATCCATATCAATGACCGACCGAAGAGCAGTTTCCAGATTGGCGAGCCAAGTGCTTGCCTGCTCCACTTTTGCTGACTTTCTGACAACGTTTTCGTGAGGAACCTCAAGAAAACGTTCAACAGCCCACATCAGCGGAAGTATAATTCCTCGAGCATAATCATAGTCCTCCAGAGTTTTGAAATGACCGATGGTTGATTCGATATGGATCACATCACACGCAGGAAAATTAATTCCCACAACTGCGTTGAGTGCACGACGGGCTCCATCGAAATCAGCACGACATCTGTCTGGCACACGATAGTAATCATCATGTTCCATCCATTCCCAAATATCAGTGACTCCATGATTGGAGGAGAGTCTCAGAGAAGAGTAGCCAGTTTCAGGATTTACAAACACTGAGACCTCATCATTGAAAATGTCCCAATTCCAATCCCCAATATCAACACCTTCTTTAGGGCTAGAATGCGGAAGATTTTTTGGGATGTTAAACTCGCCAATAAACGTGATGTGTGCTTTCATTTGTTCTTTCGTTGTTTTGATTTGTTGAACGGAAAGATTTTTGCCTTTCGGCGGCTGTTTTTTCGTCCACTTTCCAGATAAGACACAGCTTTATAGATATAAATGAATTTATATCTATAAAGCTGAATCCTACCTCTCAAAACAAAGGTTTTTGAATGTTCTTTTACTACCCTATATTATATCACAATTGAGCTAATTTGTAAAGCTTTTTTATGGAAAATGGCCCCAAATCTAGATATATTACAAAATGCGTGGCGCCCTTCGGGCGCCACGCATTTTGTATTATTGAACTTTGAATTTATTCTTAATTCCTAATTCATAAATCTTAATTCTTTCAAATCAATATTTAAACCACACTTCTTTATCAATTCCAGACTGAAGAACAATACCTTTCATTGTTCTTGGTTTAATAGATTTGCTTCCATGGAAAGACACACAAACATTTCTTGTAATTCCATTATACTTTCCAACATAATAAAAATGGCTTGCATTTGTATAATTCAATTTAAAACCATTATCTTTTAAAAAGGATTCCACATCTTTAAATTTCCAATTGAAGAATCTTTTTGGCATTAGATTGTCGTTACGCCATACATATTTACTAAATATGGAGACTTGATATGTCTTGATGATTTAGTTTTCCTAACTGTATTTAAAATATTCCAAAGATTTTCATATTCATCATCAACTTTTTGATTCAATGTTTCAAAATGTCCGCCTTTTATCTTCTTTGCAGAAGCAATATATCCACTCACAGCCTGTAGCAAGTTAAAGAAAGCAAGCTTTGGGTCATCGCTAGATTCAACAATATTAAATTCCAAGGCCACAGCATACCAAGTATTGCCGTCCTTAAAAACAATATGTCTAAATGTTCCTTTTGTGGAAGTATTCATAACTTTATCCTAGCACAATAGCCCAAAAAACAAAATGCGGAATTGCCCAAAGGGCAATTCCGCATTTTGTATTATTGAATCTTGAATTTATTCCTAATTCCTAATTCATAATTCTTAATTCCTCTCCAATTATTTCTTATTCTCCGAAATAGTTTTCTCGATATTTGGTGGCACCACTGCGTAGTTACCAAATTCCATCGTAGCACTACCTCGTCCTTCTGTCATAGATCGCAATGTTGTTACATAACCGAACATTTCTGATAACGGCACAGTTGCACGAATCGCTTTGTTCATACCTCGCTCTTCCATACCTTCGATTTGTCCACGTTTTGATGAAAGGTTTCCAGTGATATCACCCATGAATTTCTCAGGCATCACCACTTCCACTTTCATAATAGGTTCAAGGATCACAGGCTTTGCACGTCGGCAAGCTTCACCCATGGCCATAATAGCAGCAAGCTTGAAAGCGATTTCAGATGAGTCCACTTCATGGTAAGAACCATCGTAAAGTTCAACTGCAATATCCACCATCTTGAATCCAGCCACAACTCCGCGTTCCATTGCTTCTTTAAGTCCTTTTTCAACAGCTGGAATATATTCTTGTGGAATAACACCTCCCTTAATACTGTTTGTAAATTCAAAGTTTCCAGATCGTTTTGTATTCTTTGGAAGATCTTCTTCTTTCACACTGTAATCAATAGGTTTGATTCGAATCTTAACGTGACCGTATTGTCCCTTACCTCCAGATTGCTTGATGTATTTATGCTCTGCTTCTGCAGTACCCAAAATAGTTTCTTTGTATGCTACCTGTGGCTTTCCAACATTTGCTTCCACATTAAATTCTCGCTTCATACGATCCACCATAATTTCAAGTTGAAGTTCACCCATTCCTTCCATCACTGTCTCACCTGTTTCTTGATCTGATTTAATTCGGAAAGTTGGATCCTCATCTGAAAGTCTCTTCAAAGCATAACCCATTTTTTCTTGGTCGGCTTTTGTCTTTGGTTCAATTCGCAAAGAAATCACTGGCTCTGGGAATACAATTTGGTCGAGAATAATTGGATGATTTTCATCACAGAAAGTATGAGATGTTTTTTCATCTTTAAGACCCACCGCAGCGGCGATCTCTCCAGCAAAAACTTTTTTCACTTCTTCTCGATCATTTGCTTGAAGTCGCACGATTCGAGAAAGCCTTTCTTTTCCACCTGTTGTTGAGTTGTAAATATATGAACCGGCTTCAACAGTTCCTGAGTAAACTCGGAAGAATGTAAGCTGTCCAACATATGGATCTGATTGAAGTTTGAAAGCAAGAGCAGAAAAAGGTTCTTCATCTGAGGCAGATCTCAATACTTCCTCACCTGTATTTGGGTCAATTCCCTTTACTGGTGGAATGTCTGTAGGAGCAGGAAGATATTCAATAACAGCATCGAGGGCAAGCTGTACACCTTTGTTTTTCAAAGCTGACGCAGCAAAAACTGGGAAGATTTCATTTTTGATTACAGCAACACGAAGCACTTTTTTTAGATCTTCGATTGCAGGTTCTTTTCCATCTAAATAATCATTCATCATCGCTTCGTCATTTGCAACGATTTTCTCGATAAGTTCTGAATGATATTTCTTTGCATCTTCTAGGTACTCTGCAGGAATTTCATCTTCACGAATTTCACTTCCCATCACACCCTCGAAATATGAGGCTTTCATTCTTAGAAGATCGATAACTCCAACAAATTTATCCTCCTCTCCAATTGGAATTTGCATTCGAACTGCATTTTTTGTAAGTCGAGTTAGGATTGATTGGTATGAGCGTTCAAAAGATCCACCTGTTCGGTCGAGCTTGTTGATAAGACAAATACGAGGCACATGATATTTGTCTGCTTGTCGCCACACAGTTTCAGATTGAGGTTCCACTCCAGCCACACCGTCGAAAACAACGATACCACCGTCGAGAACTTTCAAAGATCGCTCCACCTCCACAGTAAAGTCCACGTGGCCTGGCGTGTCGATAATATTGAATCGATGCTTCTTAGACTGATCTGTACCCATGTATGTTGGGTTCCAGAAACAAGTAATAGCAGCGGCGGTAATTGTGATACCTCGCTCTCTTTCTTGTTCCATCCAGTCGGTAACAGCTT
>CAZGFB010000062.1:0-4438 GCA_964525175.1 uncultured Candidatus Saccharibacteria bacterium
GAAGAGTTTTTTGTCTATTTTGTGCGCGCACTAGGGTTCGAACCTAGGACATTTCGTGTATAAGACGAATGCTCTACCAACTGAGCTATGCGCGCAATATTTTATTTTCAAACTATTTTATTATTTACAATGCGCAACATTTCTACCAACTGGTCACTCATAATTTTCTACTGAAAATTTGTGCGACCCCGCCTCAGCTCGTCAGCTTCCGGCCTTGCGTTCAGGTACTCACCTAAACTCACTATGCGCGCAACACAACAACTACTATACCAGAAAAACGCTTGGAATCAATCTATTTTCTAGGGTATATATCTAGCAATTCCCCGGAATTATATATCTCATACGTAAGTCCTCCAAAGGAATATTTTATTCCGTCGATTTCTATTTCAGCACCGCCGGCTTGAGGGTCGATTTTTGGGGAGAAGTGGTTGAAGCCGATGTTATAAAGAGTTCCGATTATTTCAGGTTTTTGGCTGATATCACCATTACCACTTTTCTTCCAAGCATCGCCAAGTTCTTTTATATATAAAGCTCCATATAGATATGCGTAATATCTATCATGCTCATCTGTAATACGTGCAAATCTTTCGGAGTCTGGATCTGTTGTTTGAAAAACTAATTTATTTTCAAATGATTTTCCTAAATAAAATTGAGAAGATGTATCTTTCAAATTCGATTCAATTACTTTTGCAGTTTCTGGCTTGATACCCATAACGCCCCAAGAAAATTGGGATTGTGTTCCAAGAATTTTTAGTGGAGCAAAAGCTTGTTTAAAAATTTCTCTTTCGCTTGTGAATAGGCGAAGTTGTTCAACGGCAAGAACAGAGACAATAAGTCGAGATGATATTCCCGTTTCGTTTTCCACTCGAGCTAAAACTTCTTTATCTTTTTTCACCGCTTCAGCAAATGTCGCCCACTCTTCTGTTTTTGACCATTCGATTTGTGTAGCCGTGTTTCCTCCTGTTGTGTTTGTTTGAGAATTATTGTTGTAAAAAGATTTTGTTTGATTGTCGATTATTCCTTTGGTATTTGTGAACCCGAATCTCACAGCAAAATATCCGGCAGTAAGGAATAGACCAATCCCTGCGAAAATGTAGATTATTATGTTCAGTGTTAGTTTGAGTTTTTTGTTCATTATTCTAACTAAGCTAGCACATTTTCACCCCTTTTAAAAGTCTATTCATAAAAAATACCCATGTCCTTCTCACGAAGGTCATAGGTTTTGTATTGTCTCAGTCGGGCCATTTGAAGCCAACCGATCTTAAAATTTCATTCACCCTCAATAGGGTTTTTTCATGAATTTTTATCCTATAGGAGTTTCTCTTCAGCCAGGGTTGAATATCCCAACTTCCTTTGTATGAGCGACCTGCCGCCATCCAGTCTGCAACCATTTCTCGAACGAATACTTCAGGCATAGGTATTGGCACAGAGTTTGAAATCCAGTATTCCCAGTGATGAGGATTGCTTAGTTTGTGGTGATTTTTTGCTTCCACCCACTCGTGTTCGCTATATTTTTTCCCTGTAAACCGTTTTCTATAAACCCAAAACTCTACAGGAAGAAATTTTGTCCAATCGTGGATAAGAAGTCTCCAAAGTGGGATGTTTCCTACCTTTAGGCCCGCGAGCATCACAAACCATTTATGCAATAGGACTTGAAAAACATAAGGTATTTTTGCTTGTTTCATTTTTAATATTTGTACTCTAATTTAACAATACCACAAACAAGTACTATGTAAAATATGTAGGAAAAAAATCATTCGAAATGTATCTCCTTTCTCATTTCAATCTTTTCTCTCAATTTATGATATGAAACTAGTTCTGGATCAATATCGATAATGTGTTCGGCTTCATTTCTGGCAGCTTCCACCATTTTTAAATTCTTGATAGCTTCCATTCCGATGTCGGAGATACCCCATTGTTTTTCTCCGTAGAGTTTTCCGCTTCCTCTTTGAGCGAGGTCAAACTCAGCAAGTTCAAAACCATTTTTAGCAGTTTTTAAAGCCTTTAATCTTTCAGCAGTTTTTTGGCTATTACTTTCTGTGAAAACATAACAATATGCTTGATGTGTTCCACGAATTACACGTCCGCGAAGTTGATGAAGTTGAGCGAGGCCGAATCTTTCTCCGCCTTCAATTAAAATCACTGTGGCATTTGGATTGTTAACTCCCACTTCCACCACAGAAGTAGATACAAGTATTTGTGTGCTCCCATTCATAAAACCTTCCATCGCATCATCTTTTTCTTTCGGAGACATTTTACTGTGCATAATGTCTATTACAAATTCTGGAAATACATATTTGTTAAGTCGCTCAGCTTCGGCTTTTACAGATTTTGCAAGAATCGCCATTTCCTTAGTTGGATCGGGTTCGTCTATTCGTGGGCAAATGATATAAACTTGTCGCCCAGCTTTTAATTCTTCGCGTATTTTTTCATAAGTATTGTCTCTGTCGTGAGGTAATACAATTTCGGTGATCACAGGCTTTCTTCCAGAAGGCATTTGGTCGAGAAGAGTGAGGTCGAGGTCTCCAAAGATTGTGAGAGCAAGAGTGCGGGGGATAGGTGTGGCCGTCATCGAAAGAAGGTGTGGTGCAAAATCATCTTTTCTTGTGAGTTTTTGTCTTTGTTCTGTTCCGAAGCGATGTTGTTCGTCAATAATTACAAAAGCTAAGTTTTTAAATTTAACATTTTTTGAAATGAGTGCGTGCGTGCCGATGACAATAGGAATGTCGCCAGACTCAACCCATTTTAAAAGTTGTGTCTTTGAAATTGATGTTGCTTCAGTTGGGCGGATTTTTGATGGGAATTTTTGACAACCACTTCCAGTGATGAGGCCGACAGACACGCCAGTGTATGCAAAATATTTTATGAATGATTCAAAATGTTGTTTGGCGAGAATTTCTGTTGGTGCCATGTAGGCAGTTTGCAAATGGGCATATTTGTTGGATGTGGGTGAGCTCATTATGCTCGCGTACACAAGTGAGGCTGCCACAGCTGTCTTTCCAGAGCCCACATCTCCTTCAAGTAGGCGGGACATAGGTCTGCCACTTTTCATATCTTTTACAGATTCAGCAATTGCACGGATTTGCGCCTCTGTGGCTTGGAATGGGAATCTTTTTATAAAGCCTTCTATTTCTTTATCTTCTGTGTGGAGAATGAAAGATTTTTTTGAACGATTATTTTTTCGCTCTTTCATTTTTTGAATTTGTATGAAAAAAACTTCTTCAAATGCAAAGCGCTTTCTAGCTGCTTCTGCATCGCTTTGTTTGTGTGGAGTGTGTATCCAAACGAGTGCTGTGCGTAGGCCGGGGAGATTATATTTTTCTAAAATTTCTTTTGGAATTGTATCTTCGAGTTCTTCTATGATTCCACTTCGAAATATTTTATCAACTGCATGATAAATCCATTTGCTTGTTATTCCTTTAGATTCTGGGTACACAGGAAATCCAAACTTGTCTAAGTTGTTGCTCGTTTCTCCCCAAAGTGAATCACCGACAGATATTGGGATTTCTTTTATCACTTCATATTCCGGGTTTGAAAGATACATTCGTCCTTTCTTATCAGAAACTTGGCCAGAGAGTTTCACTAGGTCACCATCTTTTAACATCTTTGCAATGTAGGGTTGGTTGAACCAAACAACTTTCATTTTGCTACCAGAGCTATCTGAGATTTCTCCTTCCGCCATTGTTATTTTGCTTACATGAGCTTTACTCATTTTTAGCTTTTCAATTTTTCCATATAAAGAAACGAAATCACCTTTTTGAAATGAGGATATGTTTTTAATTTCAGCAACATTACCATAGCGAGAAGGGAAGTAATACAAAAGGTCTAAAACTGTTTTAATTCGCAGTTTTTTTAAGGCGTCCTTCTGGGAGTCAACAAGACGGAAGACTTTTAATAATTCTGTATTTGATGTAATTTTTTCCATAGTCCTTTAACTCGACACGAATTTACGAATGGGGAGCGAATGACACGAATAGGAATTCCAATTCCTCGGGTGTCATCCTCGGGTACTCCCGGGGATCCAAGTTCTGTGTTTAAAAATATTAGTCAATCTTAATTCAAGACTTGGATCCCCGCAAGCGAGGATGACAGAAATTTGGTTTCGTAATCCATTCGTGTCATTCGCTGTATTTATTCGTGTATTGGTGTCGTGTTCTTTATAAAGTACGACTCTTTATCGCGAGAGCAAGTGAGGCTAGGGCAATCGAAACATCCTTATAATAAAAATCAAAAGAAGGTGTGCCCCAATGTGCATTTAACACAATAATAAGTGCAAAATATATTGATGCGATAAGTGGTGGAACAAAGGGTCTTTTTTCAAAAAGAATAAACGCTGCAATAACAACAAAGAGGGTTGAGATTACCCAAAGTAAAACATTTGAAGTTACAAATTGAGTTAAAAAAGTTGGGACATAAACAGAAAAAGCTTTTGGTCTTA
>CAZGFB010000063.1:0-4326 GCA_964525175.1 uncultured Candidatus Saccharibacteria bacterium
TAATTCCTAATTCATAATTCCTAATTCATAATTCCTAATTCATAATTCCTAATTCTATTTAATTCTCGGATTTATCCTCGGCTTTGGGTTTTTATCCAGCGCATCTTTAATATGTTTTTTTGCCATAGAGGTTTTTGCAATATGAATCCACTTTGATGAAGGTTTTGAATTTTTATTTGTTTGAACTTCAACAATATCGCCATTTCTAAGTTTCTTGTCGAGCGACACTATTTTCCCACCAATTTTTGCAGAAGCTAAGTGGTTACCAATATCTGAGTGAATAGCATAAGCAAAGTCTATGGGTGTTGAATCGATAGGTAGGTCCACCACATCTCCTTTTGGTGTAAAGACGAAAAGTCTTCTTTGAAAAAAGTCAGCACTCATATTTTGAGCAAATTCTTCTTGTTGAGCTTCCGATTGAAGCTCGGCCATATCTTTTAGCCAGTTTGGAATTTCTTTCGCCTGAATTTCTTTTTCACCATTTTCTTCAATTTTTGCCATAGAAGGCAAAAGACTTTTTATCCAAAGTAGGTTTTTATTTTCACCAGCTGGGTTTGGTGAATTTTTGTATATTGCATGCGAAGCGATACCGTATTCAGATTCACGATGTATTTCTGGTGTACGAATTTGTATTTCGACAATAGATTTGTCTCCTGTAAAAATTGTTGTATGAAGACTTCTGTAACCGTTTGGTTTTGGAAAGGCGATATAGTCTTTGATACGCCCAGGAAGTGGTCGCCATGTGCTGTGAATAATCCCGAGTGCTGTGTAGCAGTCGCTGATTGTCGGCACGTATACGCGCATTGCGAGTGTGTCGTATATATTTTCAGGATCAAAATCTTTTCGTTCGAGTTTTCTATAAAAGCTATGTAGATGTTTGATTCGATAGTCTGTTTTTGCAGTGGTGAGGCCTGCCATGAAAAGAGCCTTCTGGACAGACTTTCTAAATTTCTCTAGCTTTTCTAAAGCTTCTTTATTTTTTTGTTTTACGAGTTTAGAAGCCTCTTCATAATGTTCAGGCTCGATATATTTAAATGCCAAATCTTCTAGTTCTCGGGAAATCTTTCGAATACCAAGCCTGTATGCAAGCTGAGCATAAATTTTCATTGTTTCATTTGCAATACGAAGCTGTTTATGTTTTGGAACGAATTGAAGTGTTCGCATATTGTGCAAGCGGTCACAGAGTTTAATTATGAGTACACGAATATCTTGTGACATTGCCACGAAAAGTTTTCGAAGAGATTCAATATAGCGGTCTCGACCTTGATAGCGAAGTTTTCCAAGCTTTGTAACTCCTTCAATCAAAAACAAAACTTCAGCCCCGAATTCTTTTTTGATTTGTTCGGCTGTTGTGCTCGTGTCTTCGATTACATCATGAAGAAGTCCTGCTGATATTGTTGTTGGGCCGGCTTGAAGTTCGGCAAGAATTTTTGCGGTCTCAAATACGTGATTGAAATATGGTTCTCCGGAATATCGTGCATATCCCTCGTGAGCTTTTTTTGCAAATTCATAGGCACGAGTAATCAGCGCGACATCAGTTTCTGAAGCATTGTCTAGAAGTTTTATTATGTCTTTTACGTTGGGTTCAGTGGTCATAATTTTGTGGCTATATAACTAGCTTATATGAAAAGAGTAGGGGATGCAACTCTAGTGTCTCCGTATTGTCATCCTCGGGTATTCCCGGGGATCCAAGTTTGGTTTAGTCAGAATTTTACAAAATCCTCTTGGTATAAGTTTTTTGGAACACGAAAATTTTTTGCTAAAAATTTTCTCTGGTCACACATAAATTTCTGTTGAAATTTTATGCGACCCCACCTCGGTTCGTCAACCTCCGGCCTTGCGAAAGCATACCCATGCTTTCTCACGTCGTCGCCACTCCTCCCAAGTTTCCAAAAAACTTACACCTTCGATAATTTTGTAAACCCTCCCAAAGTTACAGCTTCAACGAGGTTATTGTATGTTATTTTACTAGCCTCAAATTTTTTTGTTTGCTGGGTAGCGGGCTGTATTTCTCGAATACTAGAAATACAGGCTATTGGATTGTTCGCCAAAAAAGCCAAGAATACAGGCTTTTTTGGCGAAAGACATACGATAAACTTGCACTTATTTGAATATTGTGATATAATATTAGAGTAACAGAACAAATTCAAAATATGCGATTTCCGGGTGGGATTCACGTGTTTTGAGACAAAAGAAAGGGTATTATGAAAAAGAAAAGCAGTGTGAAATTATTCTTCATTCTCTTGGGACTATTTCTTGTCGGTGTCGTTTTTCGTCTTCAGTCGCTGGAACTGAGAAGTGAAAAAACAAAAACAACTCTGCCGAGCGCAAATTCGGTGACCACCAACTTTTCTAACCAAACAGACGGAAAGTCTGTTCGAGCCATCGAATAAGACATTCGTCAATCTTCAAAAGGTCGCATCCATCTCGGAGCGACCTTTTTTCCTTTCTGAATTGTATTTATTCTTAAATCTTAAATCCTGAATCTTGAATCTATTCTTAATTCATAATTCCTAATTCTTAATTCTATTTTGTTTTCCGTTGGAATCCTCTAGGTTTCTTTTCTATTGCGAGAAGTTCAAGCGCTCGAGGAAGTTCTATTGTGTAAACATCATCTGGAGTTTTTATTGATCTGAAATTTCCATCGTGTGCAACGTATGGTCCAAAGCGTCCATTGTTGGCAGTAATTGTTTTTCCTGTCTCTGGATGGTTGCCAAGTGTTCGTGGAATTGAAAGATAAAGTACTGCATCTTCCACAGTCACAGAAGAAAGATCTTTTCCTTTTGGAATACTCGCCATCCTAGGCTTCTTGCCCTTCAAAATTTTTGCCATTGAGGTTCCCTCTGTCAGATTTGTATCCAAATCTGACGATGGCAAAAACTTAGAAGGGTTAACCTTTTTAGTCTTCGATTTTATTTTTTTTACTTTCTTCAGTTTACTTTCCTTTTTGACTTGTTCCCCCAACTGTACATACGGTCCAAACTTTCCAACTTTTACAAAAATGTTTTCACCAGTTTCTGGGTGCTGGCCAATTGGCTCATCTTTTTTAATTTCTGTACCGTCCATCATTAATGCTCCATCGCATTCAGGATAAGTAGAGCAAGAAAGAAACTTTCCGCCACGTCCAAGTTTTATGATCATGTGTTTTCCGCACTTTGGGCATTTCAACTTTGGATCAGCGTCACCAAGAGTTGTAACTTTGTCAGATTTTTCTTGTTCTTTTATATCTTTCAAAAATGGTCCATAAAAATCTTTCAAAACTTTTATATATGAAAGTTTTCCAAGTGCGATTTCGTCGAGCTCGTCTTCCATTTCTGCTGTAAATTCATCACTAATATATTTTTCAAAATTCTTTTCCACATAAGTGCTCACAACTTCGCCTGTGTCTGTAGGCTTCAGTGCGCTTCCAATCTTCTCAACGTATTCTCTGTCGAGAATTGTTTTAATTGTACTTGCGTATGTGGAAGGTCGTCCGATCCCTCTTTTCTCAAGTTCTTTCACAAGTCCAGCCTCACTGTAGCGTGCTGGCGGTTGTGTTTGTTTTGCTTCAGCGTTTATAGAAAGCAAGTCGAGTTCATCACCAATATTTACTTTTGGAAGTTCCACATCATCACCTTTGGCCTGCGGGTCGGCAATAAGCCAGCCGGGGAAAAGTGTTCGTGAGCCACCCACAGAAAAAGCTGGGATTGTGGCTCCGTGAATATTTGCCACAATTTTTGTACGCAAAATATCTGCGTCAGTCATTTGTGAAGCGAGAGCTCTTTGCCAGATAAGTTTATATAGTTTTTTCTCATCGTCATTTGCACCCGCACTTTCTTTTTCGATATGTGTAGGGCGAACAGCTTCGTGAGCTTCCTGAGCGTTTTTACTTTTTGTAGCAAAAGTTCGAGCGGTCAAATTTTCTTTACCGTAATTTTTTACAATAAATTCTGAGATATGTTCAACAGACTTTACACTCAATGTAACACTGTCGGTACGCATATATGTAATATGTCCTGCTTCATAAAGTTTCTGCGCTAGACCCATTGTTCGTGAAGGAGTGTAGCCAAGGCGTGAACTCGCAGCTTGTTGCAAGGTTGAAGTGGTGAAAGGAGGTTTTGGAGCACGTTTAACTTTTGTTTCTTTAATATCAATAACATTCCATTTATTTTTCTCTGCTTCAGATAAAATTCGATCAACTTCTTTTTTGTCTCGAGGCTCTTCTTCGCAAGTGAGTGTGACTTTAACCTTTTTAAGCGTGTTAAACTCACCGGCGATACTCCAATAATCTTCAGGGTTGAAAGCATTGATTTCTCTCTCTATTTCCACAATAATTCGAAGAGCAGG
>CAZGFB010000064.1:0-4285 GCA_964525175.1 uncultured Candidatus Saccharibacteria bacterium
AATGATTACGTGACTGCGAAAAGTGAACCTTTTTTGGAGAGGATTATAGAAATGGGTTCTGAAAAGGGTGGAATCGTTGCCGACTTCTTCTCCGGTTCCGGTACAACAATCGCAGTTGCAGAAAAACTCGGGAGAAAGTGGATCGGCTCGGATATTGGAAAACCATCCGCCCTTATAATGCGAAAAAGGTTGATTGATCAAAATGCAAAACCATTTTTGTATCAGTCTATTGGGGATTATCAAAAAGAAGCATTTACATCTTCAAAGCTTTACAAAAGAGTGGGAGACCTCGCTCAAGTGGTAATGCAACTTTATGGGGCAATACCTTTTCCTGAAGAACAAAATGCAAACAGAAATATTGGTTATATAAAAGAGACTCGCACTCTGGTGTATGTGGACTCGCCAAGCAAAATGACAGGGCTTGCAACGCTCAAAAAAGCACAGGAGCTAAAAGCGAGCTTTATGGGAGGGTGGAATAAGGTAGTGGTGCTCGGATGGAACTTCACATACGACATCACAGAGGCCTTGCAGACCATCTCAGACGATAAATTGGAGGTTCTTGTGATACCACCAGATCTTTTGGATAAATTGAAAACAAAGGCAAGCTACAAAGATTTGGTGAACAGTAAAAAAATTCGTTTTTCTTCTTTGCAATATTTAACTTTGAAGCCGATACAAACAGAAAGTATTTCTGATGTGGAGGAGGTGTTGAATATTGAACTTGATAATTATGTACTTCTTTCACCAGATAATATTCCACTTGATGACAAGGATAAAGAAAATTTGAAGGATCTTATTGCAAAAGACCCTCTTTCGCTTATTGAATACTGGAGTATTGATCCAAATTATGATGGAGTTACTTTTAGAAGTACATGGCAGGATTATAGGGGGAATACAGAAAATGATTCCGATGAATATCATGTGATACAAAGTGCAAAGCTCAATCTGCCAAAAGTATCAGATAGAGTAGTGTGCGTGAAAGCTGTGGATGTTTTTGGTTTTGAAAGTATTGTCATTGTTAATATGAAATAATATGCCATCACCTATAAGTATTGGAACGAGAGATGTGCCACTAAAGCTTGCGAAAACTATTACTCAAGTGGTAAATGAATCTTGGGAGAGTGGGGAAATGCTCTCTAAGGTTTCTTTGGTAACTTCGGACTTGCTCAAATTTTGGTTTATGCCTCCGCATACAGAGACAAGATATATAAACTTCCACGAAGGCCAGAGGCAGGCAATTTTAAATACTATTTATTTGCATGAAGTTTTGGGTGTGAAGTCTGTGAAAGATGTGTATGAAAATATAGACCCTGACCTTATGCAAGAAATAGATATGGTAGAGCTTGCAAAAGAAAAATACAAAATGCCGAAATATGGTATCAAGCTTGCAACGGGTACTGGTAAGACTTGGGTGATGCACGCTTTGGTTCTTTGGCAATATTTGAATGCAAAGTTTGAAACAGAAAAATCTGGAAGATTTATTAAAAACTTTTTACTTGTGGCTCCGGGGATAATTGTGTACGAAAGATTGCTCGATGCATATCTTGGAAAAGAAAATGAAAGACAAGAAAGACAGTTTGAACAGTCTGATTTTTATAAATTTAAGGATTTGTTTATACCGCAAAATTATACAGCGGATGTTTTTGGTTTTATTCAAAATAGTGTCGCCAAGAAACAGGAAATAGGAACAAAAGTCACAGGTGATGGACTTATTGCTATTACAAATTATCACTTATTTTTAGATAAGGAGGAAGAAGAAAACGAAGAAATATCCGCTTTAGATGAGCCACAGTCGGTGCTTAAAGATCTGTTGCCGATTCGCCCCGGAGTATCTGGAGGAAATTCACTTGATTCCTTAGACTCAGCATATTTGGGGGGTAAAGAAATTGAATATTTGATACAGCTACCAGATTTGATGGCAATGAATGACGAAGCTCACCATATTCATGAGAATAAAATATACGGAGAGGTAAAAGAGGTGGAATGGCAAAAAAGTTTGAATAGGATTTCGAAAGATAAGGGCAGTAGATTTATTCAAGTAGACTTTTCTGCGACACCGTACGATGTGACAGGAAGTGGGCAGAAGAGAGTAAAACATTTTTTTCCTCATATTGTAGTAGATTTTGATTTGAAAACGGCTATACGAGCTGGGCTTGTAAAAACTATTGCCATTGATAAAAGAAAAGAATTCACAGATATTGAAATAGATTTTTCTGCCAAAAAAGAAAACAACAAAGTTGTGGCACTTTCAGAGGGTCAGATGCTTATGCTTCGGGCTGGACTAAGCAGATTAAAAATTTTAGAAAAGCACTTTGTAGAATTTACAAAAGATAAAAGTGGACATTCCGACAAGTATCCTAAAATGTTGGTTATGTGTGAGAACACAGAGGTCTCTCCCTTGGTTGTTGACTTCCTAAATACAGAAGGTCTCTCAGAAGATGAAGTAATGCGTGTGGACTCAAATAAAAAAGGTGAAATACCTGAAGCTGAATGGCGTATTTTAAAACAAAAACTTTTCAATATTGATAAAAGTAATAATCCAAAAGTTATTGTTTCGGTGCTTATGCTCCGAGAAGGTTTTGATGTGAATAATGTGTGCGTGATTGTGCCTTTGAGGGCAAGTGCTGCACCTATACTTTTGGAGCAAACAATAGGTCGTGGACTTCGACTGATGTGGAGGGAGCCAGAATATGTAGAATACAAAAAAGAAAACATCAAAAAACTTTTATATGAAAAGAAAGAGCCGACGAGCTACATTGATTTGCTTTCCATTGTGGAACACCCTGCCTTCTTGCAGTTTTATGAAGATTTGGACAAAGACTTTTTGCCTGAATTAGAGAAAGATCCTGATGGTAAAGGAGATGTTCTCGGAGATATTATTAAGGTTGGATTAAAAGAAGATTATCAAAAATATGATTTGTATTGGCCTTTGATAATTAAAGAATCAGAAGAGATATTGATGAATGGTGAAATTGGTTTAAATAAACTCGAGTCTTTCACTGTATATCCACTAGAAGATTTGAAAAAGTTTTTTGCTAAAGATGGTGAGAGATTTGTGGCTGAAGAAATGACTGTGAAGACGAGGTTTGGTGAGTATACTGTCGATGGTAATCTTTTTCGCTCCCAAAGCTACAATGAATATTTAGAAAAAATACTGAATGTAGTTGTGAATAGGGTGGCAAGAGTTGGACAAAGAAAAACTAAGACATTTCCTGCGATGCAGATAAATAATTTAGAGTTAGTGAAGACTGTAGATTCCTTTATTCGTACAAAACTTTTTTCAAAGAATTTTGATCCATTTGAGGACAATAACTGGAAGGTTCTTTTGATGAAAAATGGAATAGTTACCGAGCATATTATTAAAGAAATAGGGAAAGTGATTTTGGATATGCAATCTGTGACGAATATTGATGAGGCCAGAGTTGAAAAAGTGTATTTTTCAAGTGTAGCAGAGCTAAGGATGAGGGAAAATTATTCCTTAGATATTACAAAAACAATTTATGAAAAATTAGCATATCCTTCAAACAAAGGAGAGTTTGAGAAAGCGTTTTTGGAATACTTGGATAATGATGCAAAAGTAGAAGCAATTATGAAAGTAAATGAGTATTATCATAATTTCGCCAATATTACATATATAAGAACAGATGGATTCTTATCATTATATTCTCCAGACTTTATAGTGAAAACAAATAAAAAAATATATATTATTGAAACAAAATCTGACAAAGATTTATTTGATTCAAATGTAAAACAAAAACAAATCGCCACTCTTGATTGGGTAAAAAGAATAAACAGTCTTGATGGTGAAAATAGAATGGGGAGGGAATGGCAATATGTTTTGATGGGGGAGAATCATTTTTATGGTTTGAGTTCAAACAGAGCTTCTATTGATGAGATATGTGAATTGGCAAAGGTTACGCTTGCAAATGCTGAGGGGAAACTATTTAGCTAGTAGCTTGATTGAACAATTTGAAATGCGAAAACACATTGTAAAACAAGGCTAAAATGTGCTTTTCCACAGAATTAACCACTATGTCAATTCTGTGTTGCACAGAATTAAACACCTTATCAATTTTGTGCAATGTAGAGTTGATTAGTTTTGGGCTACTTTTCTTAAAAGTGTGGTTTACCAAACCTTAAATTAGTGCTAATTTGTGGTTTGGTAAACCACAAACTTGACAAAATTTAGGGTTTCTGATACCATATATCTATGAACTTCACTAGAATAAATACAATTAAGAAAAATATTGTGCCTAAAAGGGTGCTTGTTGTGTATGGTCCAAGA
>CAZGFB010000065.1:0-4278 GCA_964525175.1 uncultured Candidatus Saccharibacteria bacterium
GCACCAAATTGTTTTTATATTGAAGAGCGATTGAAAAAAGAATTAGATATTCCTGTTTTTCATGACGATCAGCATGGCACAGCAATCGTTGTACTTGCCGCACTTTTAAATGCTTTAAAAATTGTGAAGAAAGATTTGAAAAATATTAGGGTTGTAGTTAATGGTGCAGGAGCGGCAGCAACGGCGATCACTAAATTACTTATTAAAGCGGGAGTGGATGCATGTAGTGTGATTATGGTTGATAGCAAAGGGAGCATTCATTGCGGAAGAGAAGGATTAAATGGTTCTAAATCAGAAATGGCAAAAGTCACAAACTGCAATAATATTGTTGGAAGTTTAGAAGATGCAATTATTGGTGCTGATGTATTTATTGGAGTATCAGTTTCTGGGGCTTTGAAAAAGGAATGGGTAGAAAAAATGGCAGAGAAGCCTATTGTCTTTGCAATGGCAAACCCTTCACCAGAGATTTCATACGAAGACGCAAAGAAAACAAAAATCGCAGTTTTTGGTACAGGGCGTTCCGACTATCCAAATCAAATAAATAATGTGCTAGCCTTTCCGGGAATTTTCCGCGGGGCTCTCGATGTTGGTGCAAAACAAATAACAGAAGAAATGAAAATTTCCGCATCTTTCGCTATTGCATCTCTTGTAAAAAAAAGTGAATTAAAAAAAGATTATATTATTCCAAGCCCATTTGATAGGAGAGTGGCGAAGGCCGTGGCGAATTCTATACGCAAAGCGTATAGAATGTTGTAAGTGTTCAAGATGTTCTAGTGTTGTAAATGTGGAGATACGGTAACCTCTCGTATTGTCATCCTCGTGGTTACACGAGGATGACAATAATTCAGGAATATAACAAATAATGTAGAGCCTGTTTCAAAATATAAAAATGCTATCGTAAACAATAGCATTTTTAATTTATGTTAAATTCTCAAATGAAAAAGTCTAAATGCTATCGTAAACAATAGCATTTTTGATTTATATTAAATTCTCAAATGAAAAAGTCTAAATGCTATCGTAAACAATGGCATTTTTAATTTATATTAAATTCTCAAATGAAAAATTCTAAATGCTATCGTAAACAATAGCATTAAAAATAATGGAAAAGTACTTTTCGTCATGTAAATTCAACACATTTTTATATTTCTAGGAATAGTGACAAACAAATAATTAGGAGCAAGATATGGAAGGATTTTAAACCAACAAAGGAGGTTCTTTATGTATAGAAGAAGACAGAATACAAATCAACGTCTAAAGCAAAAAGATAAGAAAAAGAAACAGCTTAATAAGGCAAGTGCCCGAAAAACAATCTCCACCCCCAAGGTGAGTAAGAAAAAGCTGAGGGAACAAAAGCGTAAGGATGAAAAGCGAAAAATTTTGTATCCGAGGTCTGAAGTATTTTCTATTTTTCAAAAAAAGGAAAAACTACAAAAAAAGGAAAAAAATACAAAGTTTAGCATAACTCCTATTTTCAAAATCTCTCAAAAGACATTGTCTCGGGTGGCAAACGTTAAATGGGGAGAATGCAAGCCGATGTTGTATCATTTTGAGCATTTAAACAATGATGAACTTTGGAAATTCTGGCAAATGAATGATGATGATAAAGCGATTTATCTCCAAAAGCATTTTGATGTTCATCATAGGAAACCACAGTGTCAGAATGGCTCAAATAATACCTCTAATCTTTCACATGTCGATAGAGCATCTCATATAGAGTACAATGGTATGATTTCAGTTATCGCCAAATGGGCAGGAATCGATATAACACAGGTATTGACCAAGCATATTGCTGCATTTCTTTGGCACTGCTATCCGTCTTTGGAGAAAATGTTTACCCCTAAAGACAGGTCGGGGATTAAAAGTCTCGCAGAAATATTGCTAAAGAAAAACATTGATACATTGAGTCGAAAGTTCGTTGTTCGCGTCGTTTCGCTTTGGGTAGGTGCTGAATCAGGTTCTGTTAAATTGATCAATATCCGTAATTTTTTATCGCACATTTACCCCAGCATAAATAGGCTTGCATACGATCACGAGGCTGGATGTTTAAGAAGTCTCGGTGGTTTAGCTCAGATTTTAAACGAAATCTGGCTTCCCGTTAGTGAACAAATCGTTTTCAAGTCTCGATCGTAATCTAAACAACATCACGAATAGCTTCGGCTCTTCGTGATTTTTTCTTTGTTGGGTGTATATTCATCCTTCAAAATTTTTACTTACACATTATGCAACGATTTTGTAATAAAGGTATAGTTCTTCCTAAACAATGCTGTTATGAGTAAATTGAACAATGATAAATATTGCATAATGCTGAAAAAGTTGTCAGTAAAAAAGACAAAGTTTATGTGTTTTGATATAATATAATAGACTAAAAATTAAAAGTGGTAACATACAACTTTTTTATAAGTAAAAACTTAGTAGGATAAATGAAAAAAAATATTGGGACAACAGATCGCATTGTTAGATTATTAATTGCAATAGTTTGTTTTGTTGCTGTGTTTATGGGGGGTAATTCATATATAAAAATAATTCTTTCTGTGTTGTCGATTTTTACTTTGTATGAATCTTTGTTCGGCTGGTGTGCATTTTATGCCCTAATAGGCAAAAATACTTGCCCAATTCAATAGTAATAATTGGTAGAATATGCCTGCCGATTGTGGTAAAATCAACACACTATGGCCTATATACCAAATCAAAAAATATTAGAAAAATACGCGGATGTACTTGTTAATTTTGCTTTAAATAGCGGAAAGGGGATTAAAAAAGGAGATACTGTGCTTGTACAGGCAGGTGAATCAGCTCGACCTCTATACGTTGAGCTTTTGAAAGCTGTATGGCGAAAAGGTGGAAATGTGATTTCAAACTATAGTTTAGACACATATAGTGAGGCAGATAATACTTCAAAATTCTTTTACGATAACGCTACAAAAGAGCAGTTAGATTATTTCCCTGCAAAATATCAAAAAGGTTTGATTGATGAAATGGATCATTCTATTTACATAATTAGTGAGACAAATAAGCATGCACTTAAAGGTGTTGATTCAAAAAAGATGATGGCACGCGGAAAAGCATTTAAGCCGGGGCAAGAATGGAGAAGGGAAAAAGAAAATGCTGGAAAATTTACATGGACTCTTGCACTTTTTGGAACAGAAGCAATGGCTAAGGAAGCAAAGCTTACTGAAAAAGAATATTGGAATCAAATAATTAAAGCTTGTTTTCTTGATGAACCAGATCCAATTAAAAAATGGAAGGAGGTTTACAAACAAATGGCAGAAGTGGAAAAGAAAATAAATAAATTGCCAATTGATAAATTACATATCGAAGGAGCTGATGTTGATCTTTGGATATCTTTAGGTAAAAAAAGAAAATGGGTGGGAGGAAGCGGAAGAAATGTTCCGAGTTTTGAGTTGTTTACTTCACCAGATTGGCGAGGTACAAACGGCTGGATTAAATTTAATCAACCTCTGTATCGATACGGGAATTTGATCGAAGGTATTGAATTAGAATTCAAAGATGGAAAAGTTGTGAAAAGTAGTGCAAAGAAAAACGAGAAAGTTTTGAAGGATATGATTGCCACAGAAAACGCAAATAAAGTTGGGGAATTTTCATTGACCGATAAAAGATTTTCAAGAATTACAAAATTTATGGCAGAAACTCTTTTTGATGAAAATATGGGTGGCCCACAGGGCAATACTCATATCGCCCTTGGAAGTTCGTATCATGATTGCTATTTAGGAAATCCAAGCGGTGTAACAAAAGAGGAGTGGGAAGAACTTGGCTTTAATGATTCTTCAGTTCACACAGATATAATTTCAACAACGGAGAGAAAGGTGACTGCGTATTTACATGGAGGTAAAGAGAAGGTGATTTATGAGGGAGGAGCTTTTAGACTCTAGGCTCTAGGTTCTAGCTTATTAAATCCGAAATCCGAAGCACGAAATCCGAAACAAATTAAAAATTCAAAAGAATTAAATAATAAACAAATACAGCAATCCTCCCCTCTGTCATTCCTGCACCTGCATTGTCATCCTCGGGTACTCCCAGGGATCCAAGTCCGTATTTAATTAAGAATTAACTTGGATCCCCGCTGGCTACAGCGAGGATGACAGAAAATGCGGGCAGAGTCTAAGTGTGATAGAATTATTAATATGAATCAAACAAACAACTTTTTTATAAGTAAAAACTTAGTAGGATAAATGGAACATTTAACTTTTGGTGTAATTACTCTGGCTGCACTTTTGGATAGTATAAATCCTTGTGCCTTTTCTATACTTTTTTTGACGA
>CAZGFB010000066.1:0-4212 GCA_964525175.1 uncultured Candidatus Saccharibacteria bacterium
TTTCCCCCATACCACCTTTCCAAGGTGGCGCACTAGACCGCTATGCGAACCCTCCGTAGTTTTTTAAAAATTTAAAAATTCAAAAATTAAAAATTGATAGCACAAGCTTTTGTACTCAAAAGCTTGTGCTATAATATACGTACTTGAAAAACTATTCAACTAAAAAAATTCTTTTAGCATTTATTAAGGTGGTTGTCATTATTGCCGTTGCTTTGGCGATTGTTTGGATTTGGTTTTTTGCTAGAACATATTTTTCCTACTCTTCATATAAAAAGGAGCAAGTCCTTATTAAAAGTGCTTTATATGTTGGCTATATAGCTGATACTCAAGAAAAAAGAGAAAAAGGCCTTGGTGATAAGGCGTTTTTACCATCAAATACCTCGATGTTATTTAAGTTTGAAGATCCTGATACTTATGGAATTTGGATGAAAGATATGCGTTTTCCGATCGACATTATTTGGCTAGATAAAAATAAAACAATTGTAAATTTAATTTCTGATGTCGATCCTTCTAGTTATCCACATGTATATTATCCTCCAAAAGAATCCCTCTATGTTCTTGAAGTGAGAGCCGGCCTTATCAAAGATAAGGGTTTAAAACTCGGTGATGAAATTTTGTTTGGTCGATAAATTTGTTTTTTAGATACTCTTTTGAGCCCTCGACTTTACACTCGTCAATCTCTGTTTTTTGAGTAGTTATCCACTTTTAATATCTTGTAAAAAAGGAGTACAATAGGTGTATATCAATTATTAATTTTCTCCGACGAGGAGGAAGGGATTTTTTAGGCGATAATTTAATAGTACGTTAATTACATAAGCATGGCAGAAAAGAAAAAAAAGAAGATTGAAAAATCATCAGTCGACATTACCCACATTCAAAAAAGAAGTGGGTCAGTTGTTCCATTTGAAGCAGGGAAGATAGTGAACGCAATCAATAAGGCAATGATTGCATCTGGAGAAGGGTCTCCAAAGGAGGCGCAATTGGTAGCAAACAAGGTAGAGGCGGAGCTTATACGCACAAAACGAAAACATAAAAATTTCGTTCCTACTGTTGAAGGTATTCAAGATGACATTGAAAGAGAACTTATCTTGAGTGAATATGTAAAAACGGCTAAAAACTTCATTATTTATCGTGAAGAAAGATCCAAACTTCGTGCAAAAGGAGTTCAAGTTCCTGAAAAAGTAAAAGCACTTGCAGCTGAAAGTAAGAAAGCTTTTAAAAACTCTCTTGGTGAATTTATCTACTATCGAACATATTCTCGTTGGATAGAAGAGGAAGGGCGACGTGAGACTTGGACAGAGACAGTAGACCGCTACATGGCTTTCATGAAAGAAAATCTTGGCGCCAAACTAAAAGAAGCTGAATACAAAGAAGTGCGTGATGCTATTTTCTTCCACGAAGCAATGCCTTCAATGCGACTTCTACAATTCGCTGGCCCCGCTGCTCGTCGCAATCATGCTTGTGCCTACAACTGTTCCTTTTCTGCACCTCAAACATTTCAAGATTTTGCTGAGATAATGTTTCTCTCAATGTCTGGTTGTGGAGTAGGATTTTCTGCTGAAAGCTACAGCGCTCAGTCACTGCCACAAATTAAATATCAAACAGGTAAAAAAATTAAATATGTAATCGAAGACTCTCGTGAAGGTTGGGCAGATTCATTTAGTTTTGGGATGAAACATTTATTTGAGGGTACAGATGTTGAATTTGATTATTCAAAACTTCGCCCAGCTGGTGCTCGCCTAAAGACAACTGGAGGCAAAAGTTCAGGCCCCGACCCACTTCGACAAATTCATGATTTCACAAGAAATAAAATTCTTTCTCGACAAGGAGGGCACCTTACAAACCTAGATGTGCATGACATTGTCTGCCAGATTGGTATGGGTGTGGTTTCAGGTGGAGTAAGAAGAACAGCTTTGATTTCTCTTTCAGATCTTTATGATTCAGATATTCGTGATGCAAAAAAAGGACAGTTCTGGATGAGTGAGCCACAGCGATCCCTTTCAAACAACTCTGCTGTATACTTAAACAAACCGTCAAACGAAGAATTTTTGAAAGAATGGCTTGCTCTTGTGCAAAGTCGTTCAGGAGAGCGGGGTATTTTCAACCGAGGAGGTTTGCGAAAAACATTCCCAGAGAGCCGAGCAAAGCTTTCAGCTGATTGGTGGGACAAGTTTGGTACAAATCCTTGTGGAGAAATTATTCTTCGACCAAAACAATTTTGTAACCTTACAGAAGTCGTGGCGAGAAATGCCGACAAAGAAGCCGACCTTCTCCGAAAAATTCGAATAGCAACTATAATCGGAACATATCAGGCATCATTTACAAACTTTGTTTATCTTTCACCAGAGTGGAAGAAAAACTGTGAAGAGGAAGCTTTGCTAGGAGTGTCTGTTACTGGTATGTGGGATTCTCCTGTTGCACGAAAGCCTGAAGTGCTTCGAAAACTTCGCGAAGAGACAGTGAGAGTAAATAAAATTTATGCAAAACGATTTGGTATCAATGCTTCTGCCGCCATCACAACAGTGAAGCCTTCAGGAAATCTCTCGCAGACAGTGGACTGTTCAAGTGGTATGCATGCAAGACATTCAGAATATTATATTCGACGAGTTCGAATTTCTGCAAACGATGCTCTTTTTAGAATGTTGAAAGATCAAGGAGTCCCTTATCATCCAGAAGTGGGGCAGACAGAAGACAATGCAACGACTTATGTGATGGACTTCCCAGTGAAGGCTCCAAAAAATTCTATTTTCAAAGATGATATGACAGCGATGGATCAACTTGTGTTCTGGAAAAATGTTAAAGAAAATTATACACATCACAACCCATCCGTCACAATTTCAGTTGGTGATGATGAGTGGATTGAGGTTGCAAACTGGCTATATAAAAACTGGGATTTGATTGGAGGACTTTCATTCTTGCCAAGAGACAACCATGTTTACCAGCTCGCTCCTTATGAAGCTATTGATGAGAAGAAATATATTGAACTAACAAAACGATATGAAGACATTGATTTCTCAAAGATTGTGATTTACGAGAAGGTGGACACAACAGACGTGAAGAAAGAGCTAGCTTGTGCGAGTGGGGTATGTTCGATAGATGATATAGTAGTTGTAGAAAGCAAATAAGTTAAAAGTATAAAGCTAAAAGTATAAAGTGGAATTCAAGAAAATGCGGGACGCCCTTCGGGTGTCCCGCATTTTGCATTCCTTGTTATCCTCCCCGCATTGTCATCCTCGTGAATACGGGGATCCAAGTCCTCATTTTTGCTAGCGCCTAGCGCCTAATTGCTAGAGCCTGTTCAACCACTAGACTTTTATTCCAAAATATGTTTAAATACAGACAGAACAGAAACCACAAACCAATCAAGAAAATGAGTGCAGAACAAGATAGGGTGTTGAATGCTTTCATTGCTGCTATAAACCAACCTGATTACGATCTTGCTCGAGATTTGGTGACAAAAATTCGAGATCCAAAGTCAAAAAAGAGCGCATATTACGATCTGCGAATTCTTGCTTGTATGCAGGGAAACATCTTTCGGATGATTGAAGTTGCCCCATTTGATAAGACTACGCTTTCTGAAGAAGAAATCCGTCATTGCTTAGATCGGGCTCTAATCAATGGAGACGTTCGTAACGTCGTTCAATGCAAAAAAATGCTTGGAGAGAATATTTCAGTCAAAGAACTCGGTCAACTTAAGAATCCCGATGAGGGCGCTGGAATTTGTGCTCGTCAAAGTTCAAAATCTTATTTACTCGAATTTATCCGTAGTCGGTTGGGAGATTCTCTGACCCCTGAGGAGATTGTGAAATTGAGGTATATAGAAATTCAGATTGGGCGCGGAGAGTCTGACTGATTGAATATTTCAACCATTTTATCATGCACTGATGAAATGGTTTTTATTTTGCTTGATTTTTAGGTCAAATCGTGCTATAATTGGGGATAGTCATGTTAGGCAATCGCTCTGCGAAAGCAGGGAGGAAAGTCCGAACACGAATGCGTGCTTCGCACAGTTCTATATGTTGAAGATGTTGTAGTGTTCTAAATGAAAAAATTCAATTAGAACATTTTGAACAATTAGAACATTTATAACCGTGCGAAGCACGTAAATGGTAGCGGGTAACCCCCGTCGCGTCCACAGAATGAGTGGCGAGAGGTGCGAGCAGTGACGCCCGAGCTGAAAAGCAGAGGCTTCCTTCGGGAAGAATTTTACGG
>CAZGFB010000067.1:0-4200 GCA_964525175.1 uncultured Candidatus Saccharibacteria bacterium
TAAAATGAAAAATGTAAAATTTGAATCAAATTAATTTTATGAATTAATTTTAAATTTTACATTATTAATTTTAAATTACTCTGTTGGCCACCTTTCTACCATCAAAATTTTATCATTTGAAAATGGCATCAAAGACCAAAGCTCTTCTGTTACAAACGGCATAAATGGGTGAAGAACAATCAGCATTTTTCTTAGTGAGTGAAGCAGGAATTGAGCTCTTGAATTCTTCTCTTCTATTGTACCATCTTTAAGTATTGGTTTCGAATCTTCAATTATTTTTGCAGCAAATTCATTCCAGATATACTGATATATTCTGTCGGAAGCGATGTGGATTTTTAAATTATCCATTTCTTCAGTTAGCGTTTTGATTTCTGAATTTTGTGCATCAATTAATTCCTTATCTTTTTCTGTCCAAGAAGAAAAATCTGAATCATAATTAAATTCTTCTGTAGATTGCAAAACAAAGCGAGAAATATTCCAAAGCTTGTTTGCGAAATGTTTATAGGCCTTAATTTTATCTAAAGATATTTTCGTATCAATTCCGGGAGCGGAACCTACCATAAGAGCCATACGCCCTGCGTCTGCACCAAATTCATTTGCGATTTCGATTGGGTCAACGCCGTTGTTTAAAGATTTTGACATCTTTCGGCCTTTAGCATCACGGACCGTGCCGTGAAGATAAATTGTTTTGAAAGGAATTGTTCCAAGGTGAAAGCCTGTCATAAGAATCATTCGAGCCACCCAAAAGAAAAGAATTTCATATCCTGTTTCAAGAACGTCTGTTGGATGATAGATTTCTAAATCTTTTGTTTTCTCAGGCCATCCAAGTGTGGAGAAAGTCCAAAGCCCAGATGAAAACCATGTATCAAGAGTGTCTTCGTCTTGCACCCAACCTTCACCTTCTGGAGCCTCCATCCCACAATATATCTCTGTATTTGAATCTGTGTCTTCAATTTTACATTTTACATTTTCATTTTTACATTTATCACGGTACCAAACAGGAATCCTGTGTCCGTACCAAATCTGTCTTGAAATACACCAATCACCAAGTTTATCAATCCAGTGAAAATATGTTTTACCAAAATAATCTGGCATAATTTCAATCTGTCCGCCATCGACAGCCTTTCGCATTATTTCTTTTAGCGTTGTCTCGCTTCCACTTTCAATTCCATTTATTTCGGAGTGGGGAATTGTGAAGGGCTTGTTTACGGAAATAAACCATTGTAGTTTTGGCAATGGCTCAATTATTCCTCCTGTTCTTTCCGCTGTTGAAACATTTTGAGAAACTTCCTCTTCGCTTATCATTAAATTTTCATCTCGAAGCCATTTCACAATTTCCTCACGAGCTTCTAAAACTTTTTTACCAAGTATTCTTTCGTCACCAACCATCATTTTTGATCTCTCATCAATAACTTGAACATATGGCAGGCCGTGCCGCTCTGCAATTTCCCAGTCGATTTTACTGTGAGCTGGAGTAACACCGAGTGCTCCAGTACCAAAATCTTTCTCAACACTTTTATCTGCAATTATTTTTATATGAATTGGGGCACCACAAAATACAGCATCGTATTCTTTACCAATAAATTCTGTATAGCGAGGGTCCTCGGGATGCACAGCCACTGCGGTATCTCCAACTTTTGTTTCAGGGCGAGTGGTCGAAATTGCAATAGGGAAATCTTTAGAATATTTAAAAGTATAAAAATTTGCTTTTCTTTCTTCGTAAACAATTTCATCATCTGAAATTGTTGTCTGACCTTTTGGATCCCAGTTGATAACCCTGTGTCCTCTGGTGATGAGTCCGGCGTCATACATATTTTTAAATGCTGTGCGAACGGCAAAATTTCTTTTTTCATCGAGAGTAAAAGCTTCACGTGACCAATCGCAGGAAGCGCCAAAAATTTTCATTTGAGAAAGTATAGTGTCGTGACTTTCTTGTGCAAATTCATTCACACGACGGAGCAATTCTTCACGTCCTAAATCATATCGAGATTTTCCTTCTTTTTTTGAAATATCTTTTTCAACACGAGATTGTGTTGCAATAGCTGCGTGGTCTGTTCCCGGAAGCCAAAGTGTTCGAAATCCTTTCATTCGATGATAGCGAATGAGTGTGTCTTCAAGGGTGAGCATCAAAGCGTGACCCATGTGAAGAATTCCTGTCACGTTTGGAGGTGGAAGAGAAATGACGTATGGTTTTGCATCTGGAGAGGTGACTCCTTTTTCAATACAAATATCTGGATTAAAAAAACCACTGTTTTCCCACACTTCATAAATACGTTTTTCTGTGGAAACAGGGTCGTAAGGCTTTAACAGTTTTTCGTCTATCATAACGGTTATAATAACACGATATAGCTATTAGGCGCTAGGCTCTAGGCGCTAGTCTAGATACTTAACATTTAGTTTGAAAATAGGGTAAAGGATAGGAAAATTAAATGGAACAATTGGCCATAGAATTAATTTAGACAAAAAGGTGCCCCGATCGTTGGCTGAACGACCGGGGCTGTGGTTGCATGGATTCACACGTATGGCTGGGCGGTTATCCATTGCTTCCATTTGCACTATATCACAATATGGGACAGTGTGATCTAGGCAAAACTTTCCCCTCAGACGCTGTAGTTGTATAAATACAAAAATTGGATGCGTCTGAGGGAGTTTGGAGGAGTGAACCATCTCGGGACAGGAGAGGATGGTCTGTCTGAATTAAAAAAAACTCTGGCTGGTTTTCATCGGTTTAGACAGTGTTAATTTTGCGCCACGAAGGTCCACAAGTTTAACATCTTTGCTCACTCTAAATGTACGAATTCCTACTATTCCGGTAATTCTAGTACCGGCTAAGAGGGGACATCTTCTATAATTATAGCATATTGCTAGTTTGTAGTCAATGTCATTGCGCCTTGAGCACGTAAATCTGTAGAATATGCTTTATCTGAGCGGTTAATTTTGAGATAGCCCGCTACACCAATCATTGTGGCATTGTCTGTAGTAAAATTTTTGTTTGGAATTAGAACTTTGGTTTGGGGTAGAGATTCAATAAGAGATTTTTGAAGTTTCTTGTTTGCAATGACTCCGCCACCAACAATTAATGTTTTTACACCAAATGTTTCTATAGCCGTCTGCGTTTTTGCCACAAGAACTTCCACCACAGAATCTTCAAATTCTTTTGCGATTTCCATTTTAATTTCTTCAGTTAGTGCAGGAATTTTTTGTATCATATAAAGTACCGCTGTTTTAATTCCAGAAAAAGAAAAATCCAAATCGTGAGAATGAAGCATTGGTCGAGGTAGCGTCAGAGTACTGCCACTCGCAGACTTACGCAGACTGGACGCAGACTGACGCTGACTTGGCTCAGATTCAGATTTTGAATTCCTTTCTGCGTTGGTCTGCGTTAAGTCTGCGTTTGTCCGCGCAGATTCGGCTAGTGCCGAAATCTGAGGTCCTCCCGGATATGGATAACCAAGCAAGCGAGCAACTTTATCAAAAGCTTCACCAACAGCATCATCACGTGTACGCCCGACCACTTCATAATTTCCTATGTTTTCAATTTTTACTAACTCTGTGTGCCCACCAGAGACAAGTAAGGAAATAGCAGGGAATTCAATGTTGTGAATTTTTTGTAATGAACTTTCACCTTCTAGTAAAGCTGAAACAATATGGCCTTCCATATGATTCACGGCAACTATTGGAATATTCCAAGCAAGAGAAAGTGCCTTTGCAAAATTAATACCAACCCAAAGTGCCGGCTCGAGCCCCGGGCCTTCTGTTACCGCAATAGCATCAATTTTGGGCTTGTTATTTTTTTTCAAAAATGGAATTAATATTTCAAACAATGCAGATTCTCGCTCCAACATTACTTTTAATTCATTTTCAACTTCTTCTGTTAATGTGAAATCAAGAACTGCGAGTTTTGCATTTTCTAATGCTAATTCCAAAACAGGTACGCAATTTTTCGCATGCTCTCTTTTTGCCATGGCAGGGAAGACACCCCCGAATTCCTTATGGATTTCTATTTGAGAATTTATTTCATGCGCCAAAACATTGACCGTGTCTTTCTCACAATCGAGTATGCTTATTGCAGTTTCATCACAGGATGTTTCAATGGCAAGGATTTTCATAGTGATTTTGTGGTCACGCATAATTTTCTGCTGAAAATTTGCTCGACCCCGCCTCGCGCCGTCGCGCTCCGGCTCGCACAAAATATAAAAG
>CAZGFB010000068.1:0-3977 GCA_964525175.1 uncultured Candidatus Saccharibacteria bacterium
CAGAAACTTTTAAAGAGTTTTCAGCGGTAAAAGACTTTTCAGAGAAAAAGTTTGAACTAGACTTCGTTAACTTTGAACTCGGAGAAGCAAAGTGCGACGAACAACACGCTAAAGTAAACAAGCTTTCATACGAGGCTCCACTCAAGGCCACTGTACGTGTGAAAAATAAAATTCTTGGAACTGAAAAAGAACAAGAGGTTTTCATGGCGGAATTTCCTTTGATGACAAAGAATGCAACATTCATCATCAACGGTATCGAGCGAGTGGTTGTTCCACAGCTTGCACGTTCTTACGGTGTATTTTTCACCGGTAATGAACTTCGAGGACGAAAATTCTTCGGTGCTAAAATCATTCCTTCACGAGGTGCTTGGATTGAAATCGATACAGAAGCCGATGGTGTGATGTATGTTCGTGTAGACAAAAAGCGAAAATTCCCAATCTCGTCTCTTTTCCGTGTGCTTGGAGATGTGAAAGATGAAGAAATTCTTGCTCACTTCAAAGATAATGAAGAGACAAGAAAAGTAATTGAACTTTCAATTGCAAAAGACACAGCAAAGACTCAAGAAGATTCATATCTAGAAATCTACAAGCGACTACGCGACGGCGACTTGGCAACACCAGAAATCGCCCACAGTTTTGTTGACTCTATTTTCAGTAAAGAAAGATACGATCTTTCTAAAGCTGGCCGTTTCCGTTTCAACAAGCGATTCCAAAAATCAATGGATGAGAAAGATTTACAAAGGGGTACTCTTTCTATCGATGATGTAATTGTAATGGCTAACTATATTTGTGGACTAAACTTAAACCCAGATGGAATGGAAGATGATATCGACCACCTTGGTTCAAGACGTGTGCGTTTTGTTGGCGAGCTTCTACAATCAAAGATTCGTGTTGGTATGACACAGATGAAGAGAAACATTCAGAACAGAATGTCTACAATTGATACAGATGCAAATCTTCCTATTCAATTTATCTCTCCTCGACCACTTCAAGCACGTATTAAAGAATTCTTTACACAAAACCAGCTTTCACAATTTATGCAACAGGAAAATGCTCTTGCTGAGGTAGAGCATTTGCGAACACTTTCAGCTCTAGGTCCTGGAGGTCTTTCAAGAGATCGCGCCGGATTTGAAGTTCGAGACGTGCACCCTTCTCACTACGGAAGACTTTGTCCTATTCACACACCTGAAGGTCCAAACATTGGTCTTATCTTGCGTCTTGCAACATATGCAAAGGTGAATGAATTTGGAATGATTGAAACTCCATATGCAAAAGTAAAAAATGGAAAAGTGTCTGCAGAAGTTGTTTATCTAAACGCTCTTGAAGAAGAAAGATTCAACATTGCTCATGCTGCTACAAAATATGATAAAGATGGAAAAATTACAGAAACTTCAGTTGAAGTTCGAAGGGACGGCGAGCCTTTCTTGGTGAAGCCGGATCAAGTTGACTATATGGACGTGGCGACAAATCAGCCATTCTCAATCGCTACATCTATGATTCCTTTCCTAAACCACGATGATGCAAACCGAGCGCTCATGGGATCTAACATGCAAAAGCAGGCGACTCCATGTATTGTTCCTGAAGCTCCTATTGTTGCTACAGGAATTGAAGAAAAAGCTGTCACGGATACATTGCGTGTTATTCGTGCAGACGAAGACGGAACAATCGTTGCTGTTGATGGAAATAAAATTGTACTTAGAAATGGAAAAGGAAAAGATACAATTTATAGTCTTGTACGATTTGAACAAACAAACTCATTCACATGTTTCCACCAGCGACCAAAAGTAAACCTTGGAGATAAAGTTTCAAAGGGTGATTTACTTGCAGACACATCAACATCAGATAATGGACAAATGGCACTCGGACAAAATATGCTTGTTGCATTTATGTCATGGTCTGGATCAAACTTCGAGGATGCGATTATTCTTTCAGAAAGAGTTGTAAAGGAAAGTAAATTTACTTCTATTCACCTTGAAGAATTCGTTGTGAATGTTCGTGATACAAAACTAGGTCCTGAAGTAACAACTCCTGATATTCCAAACGTTGGTGAAATAAAATTAAAAAACTTAGATGAAGAAGGTCTTGTGCGAATCGGTGCAGAAGTACGACCCGGAGATATTCTTGTTGGTAAAATTACTCCAAAGGGTGAAACTCAACTTACTCCAGAAGAAAGACTTCTAAGATCAATCTTCGGTGAAAAAGCTCGCGATGTGAAAGATACATCAAAGCGACTTGAAAACGGAAAACGAGGTCGTGTTGTTGCCGTGAAAATTTTCTCAAGAGAAAATGGCGACAAACTAGAATCAGGAATCATCAAACGAATTCATATTGAAATTGCTCAGCTACGAACAGTACAGGTTGGAGACAAGCTTGCTGGACGTCACGGAAACAAAGGTGTTATTTCAAAAGTTCTTCCAATAGAAGAAATGCCATACATGGCAGATGGAACACCTATCGATGTTATCCTTACTCCACTTGGTGTGCCTTCACGTATGAACCTCGGACAAATTCTAGAAGTTCACCTTGGACTTGCTGCAAACACTCTTGGTTATCAAGCTATTGTTCCTCCATTCGTTGGAGCGACAGATGTTGAAATTAAAGCAGAACTTGTAAAGGCTGGATTTGCAGAAAACGGAAAGATGGATCTGTTCGATGGACGAACAGGTGAAAAGTTTGAACAACAAATCGCGGTGGGTTATATGTATATCTTGAAACTTCACCACATGGTGGAAGATAAGATTCACATGCGATCAATTGGTCCTTACTCTCTTATTACTCAACAGCCACTCGGAGGTAAAGCTCAAGGTGGAGGACAGAGACTTGGAGAGATGGAGGTGTGGGCTCTTCTTGGACACGGTGTATCATATACACTTCGAGAAATGCTCACTATCAAATCAGATGATATTATCGGTCGCTCACAAGCTTTCGATTCTATTGTGAAAGGTGAATTATTGAAACAGCCAAATACTCCAGCATCATTCAATGTGCTTCTTGCAAACTTGCGAGCACTTGGTCTTGATATTGAATTAAAGAAAAAAGGGGCAGAAACAGGTCGAAAGAAAATTACTTCAAAAGAAGTTATTGAAGAAACAGAAGAATAATAAATTAATAACTTCTTAACAAAAAGGCTAAAACATTTTTAAAAAATGTACGCCCAAGTAAAACTATGAACAACGCAAAAATAATCAACAACAAAACTCAAGACTTCAATGATTTCGATTTGATTTCACTTCGACTTGCTTCACCTGAGAGAATAAAGGAATGGTCATATGGTGAGGTTACAAAGCCAGAGACAATGAACTATCGAACACAGCGAAGTGAGAAGGCGGGTCTTTTCGATGAAAAGATTTTCGGTCCAGATCATGACTATGAATGTTACTGTGGAAAATACCGAGGTATTCGCTACAAAGGAATTATTTGTGAAAAATGTGGAGTGGAGCTAACACGCTCCGTGGTACGAAGAGAGAGAATGGGTCATATTGATCTTGCAACTCCAATCGGTCATATTTGGTTCTTGCGATCTGTGCCTTCACGAATTTCACTTCTTCTTGGAATGTCAGGAATGGAGCTTGAAAAAGTTGTATACTTCGCAGGATACCTTATAACTTTGGTTGATGAAGAAGAACGAGCACGAATTTTAAGTGACTTGGATTCTGAATTTAAATCAAAAATAAAACAAATTCAAGATGAAAAAACAAAAGAAGCTCTAAAGAATCTTTTGCTTGAAACAAAGAAAGAAATCGAAGCGATCCAAGCAGGAAAAGTTATTGACGAAGTTGTGTACCATAAGTACTCAATGAAATACGGAACACTTTTTGATGCCTCAATTGGAGCAGAAGCAATTTACGGACTTTTGAAGGATCTTGATCTTGTGAAGCTTCAAGCAGAACTTGAAAAGGATATTGAAAAAGCAAAATCATTAGAAAGAGAAAAAATTTCAAAGAGACTTATTGTTGTTAAATCAATGGTGAAAGGAG
>CAZGFB010000069.1:0-3957 GCA_964525175.1 uncultured Candidatus Saccharibacteria bacterium
GAAATGTCCTAGGTTCGAACCCTAGTGCGCGCACAAAATAGACAAAAAACTCTTCAGAACGAAGAGTTTTTTGTCTATTCTTATCAAATCAAGTCTCGACCTGGATCCCCGCATTCGCGAGGATGACATAAAATATAGTCGTGAATACACTCATTATTTTATGGCATTTTATTAGCCATATTTTATTACCTTAGAGCAGTGTTACTATCAAACACTGTTTAATAGTTCCATTATATCACGCACAAAAAAACTTTTCCAAAGGAAAAGTTTTTTTGCTAGAGCCTAGAGCCTAATTACTAGAGCCTAACCCTGATGCTCAATATCCTTCTTTTTCTTCAAAGGAATTCCGTGAGCAGAAATCAGCAATTCATATTCGTCTTTTTCAATAGTTTCAACTTCGATAAGTTTTTTGGCGATTGCATCGAGAACATGTTTATATTCTGTGATAATCTTTTCAGCTTTGTCGTATGCAGTTTTCATAATCAATGAAACTTCTGAATCAATTTCGGCACCCATTCTTTCTGAATATTCTTTTCCATCCATCCCCTGCCCGCCGAAGAGAGGCTTGCCTCCAGCGCCTTCAAGCGCCATTGCTCCAATTTTATCCGACATACCGTACCTTGTGACCATATCCCTAGCCAATGCTGTGGAAACTTGCAAATCATTTGAAGGCCCTGTTGTCACATCTCCAAAAATCATTTTCTCTGTGATATATCCTCCAAGTGACATTGCAATATCATCCATAAATTCATTTTTTGATTGTAGTTTTCTATCTTCTAGTGGAAGTTTCAAAGTGTAACCTGCGGCGCGTCCACGAGAAATGATTGAAATCTTGTGCACAGGGTCGGCATAAGGAAGCACAGAAGCAACAATGGCATGTCCTGCTTCATGATAGGCTGTGATCTCTTTTTCTTTTACAGAAAGTAAATGACTCTTTCTTTCAGGGCCGAGCATTACTTTTTCAATAGCTCGTATCAAATCAAATTGAGCAATTTTATTTCTCCCTTCTCTTGCAGCAAGAATTGCTCCTTCGTTCATAAGTGAATATAAATCAGCTCCAGAAAAACCAGGTGTTCGCTCCGCAAGAAGTGCAATATTTACATCCTCTGCAAAAGGCTTCCCTCTTCCGTGTATTTTCAAAATTTCTTCACGGTCTCCTCGGTCTGGCAAATCAATCACAACACGCCTATCGAATCTTCCTGGTCGCAAAATTGCAGGGTCAAGAACATCGGGTCTGTTTGTTGCCGCCATCACTATCACCTTCTCTGTTGGTTCAAACCCATCCATCTCCACAAGTATTTGATTTAAAGTTTGTTCACGTTCGTCATTACCACCACCCATCCCTGTACCTCGTGTTCTTCCCACAGCATCAATCTCATCAATAAAAATAATTGCTGGTGAAGAAGCTTTTGCCATTGCAAAAAGATCTCTAACACGCGAAGCTCCCACACCCACAAACATTTCCACAAACTCAGATCCTGAGATTGAAAAGAAGGCTACGTTTGCTTCACCAGCAGTCGCACGTGCCAAAAGTGTATTATGATTAATGAAACCACTACCAATAAAGTTATGTAGAACAGGCACCGTCAAATCAAAAACTCGAGCCCTAGAATTTCTAATTTTATTTATTTTTGTAAAGAAAAATTGTCCAGATGATATTCTTTGCAAGTATTGCACTTCTGGCATATTTTTTATTGGAGCAATAAAATCTGAAATTTTATCAAGTGTTGTAACCATACCAGAAAGTGAAGGCATTCTGTCTTCATTTATATATCTTTTTATATTTTTATAGAGAGGTTGCTTGTAAAACTCACGATCGAGAGTTATCTCTGTTGTTTCAAGAGCATTCTTCCACATTCTTTTAATCCTGTCCTGCTGATGTGGCAAAACATTAATATTTGTATTCCTCTGCTTCAAGCAGACAGCTTGCAATCTATCCTTTTTCCTTTTTATATTAAATCCAATTTGTTGTTGAAATGACTCAACAAAATCTCCGTATATATTTATATAAAATTGATTTCTATTATTATATTTTTTCTTTCTTTGATAGATGCGAGCAACAATTCCCATATTGAGAAGAGTTGAATGAACATCATATATCAAAGACCTACTTGCACTCGAAAGAGATACTGCCCCTGTTTTTTCAACACAACCATCAGTATCAAAAAGCCCCCTTAAAAAGGCTGCCACATATTCTTTTGGAGCAATATTTATCCAATCTGGTATATTTTTTCCTTCAGCATAAGTTTCTTCCACACCCCACTCATGAAGTTTTGCTTTTGCTTCTACATTTCGCAACTCATAATCATAAGGTCTGGACGAGGTTTTTGAGAATTTTGTCCCAAAATACTTTTCTGAAATTTCTTGAACTTTTTTCAAAATTTCACTATCGGCTGTTGTAAGACTTATCCTATTTTTTGTCGTCATTCCACCATCACCAATCAAAACACCAAGAAAATATGCAACTTCTGGATCTGGGATTTTTGTATAATTTCCAAAAAGATTGTTTCCATAACCAACTGCCACCCAATCATTTTCCTTAACTTCATCTAGACGTTTGAAAACGAAATCTCCCGTCTGTTCATCAACAATCACAATAGGGTGTTCGTAAGTTCCTTCTATCTTAATACCCAAACCTGTTTCAATTATTTTTGTGTCTTGTTCGTCTAGGTCATACCAATGAGAAGCTACGGCTTTTTCAAATGAAGTCGTCTTGGGATTAAGAGAAACAACAGAAAGCCCATCAATAGTATTATCTCTATTCAAAGAAAATAGTTTTGGTATTTCATCAATACGAACAATTCCTTTATTTGTCGATATTCTAGTTTCTCCCGTAACACATTTCCCCGTACCAGGCGCCCCCATCAACAAAATACCTTTTGGAATTCGTGCCCCCATATCAAAAAACTTTTTAGGACTTCGCAAAAAGTCTACAATTTCTTTCAATTCTTCTTTTGCTTCTTTTGCACCAGCAACATCGTTAAATGTTACTCTTTGTTTTTTATCATTTGGTTGTGTAAGTCGAGCCTTTGATTGTCCAAAAGTGAAAGCTTGCATGCCCGCTCCTTTTACTTGGCGAGAAAGGTACCATAGGAAAAATAGGACGAAAAGAATTGGCAAAAGAAATGGAGCAAGATTTAGAAACCAATATAAAAATCCTGATTCATTTTTAACATCAATTGAAACGGAAGAAAGTGTAGTTGAAGCTATTCCATATTTTGCAAATGTTTCTGTGATAGCTGTTCCTTCTTCTTTTTTAGATTTTTTAACTTCTGCGGTTTTACCTTGTTCGGCTTTGTAAGTAATTTCTAATTCTTCACCAGAGACAACGATGGAAGCCACCTTCCCTGCTGATACATCAGAAGCAACTTGAGAAAGAGGAATTTCTGCATTGTTTTTATTCACATCACTTACGTATGAATACAAAGCTCCGATAATCAAAAAGATAAATAAAGCTGTAATCAAATTTGAAATCAAACCGTTGCCGGGTTTTTTACTTTTATCTGATCCTGCCTTTTTGTTTTGTTGAGGTGTTTTAATTGCCATATATAGCCCAGTATAACGCGAAAACCCTTTCTGTGCTATATTTATCCTATATCCTCGAACGCCCCTTCCCCTCTGTCATTCCGGCACCCGTATTCACGAGTGTAAACTCCGGCAGGAATCCAGTCTGAAAATTTGAATCAGCATGGATCCTCGCATTCGCGAGGATGACATACGGAAAGACGAAATCATTTAGGATAAATAACATATGTCTCTCGTGCATAATAAAAAAGCAGGACTTGAATATGAAATCATAACAAAGTATGAGGCAGGTATTGTGTTATCTGGCTCAGAAGTAAAATCTATTCGAAACAAACACGGAGAGCTTGGCGGAGCTCATGTAATGATACGAGGTGTCGAAGCATATATTGTATGCCTTGAAATACCTCAAAAAAAAAAAAAAAACATAACCAC
>CAZGFB010000070.1:0-3707 GCA_964525175.1 uncultured Candidatus Saccharibacteria bacterium
TGTAATAAGTGTACCACAGTGTTATAATGTTGTCTAGATGATTCATGGTGAATCAACAAGACAAACTGAACTTTGAAAGGAAATTAAAATGACTGCAAACACATATATTCTGCAACAAATCGGGTCCATTAAAAACAAAAGGTATCGCGAATTCCTTCTCGAATCTATGCTTGAAGAAAGAAAATCTATGGAAATTCGCAGTAAAAATGTCCTAGACGCTATTTGGGGAAGCCTTACTTCAGATTACCATTGTTACACTTACAGATTCAATTCTGAAGAAACCTCTACCGTGCTTAGTGCTTTGTTTTATATGCACACAAACATACTTGCCGAAACACTTTGTGTTGTTGGTACTTTTTTGGACAATTTGGAATGGCCAAAAGAAGGCCGTCGTAGTCGCAAAGAAGAACAGACGGAAATCATCTGTGTTTTTACTCACGGTATCATATCGGGGTTGGTTACGGCAATGCACCAATATACACGAGACGTTAGTGAAAAATCCCCGCTGACTATGGAAAAACGAGTCGCGATTTTCATTGTTGAGTTGCTTTATAGACAAGCTTTACTCAAATTGGATGTGCCCGACTATCGAGGCCGTATCGAAAACGAAAGCCCACATGTACACGATTTTGAAGATGTGTTGAGAAAGTACTTGTTACCAGACTCAAAGTTTGTGGAAAAAAAGTTACGCCCACGACTCTTTGCAAAAGAAATGCAGAAACGGCAATTTGTAAATGTGACCTGCAAACCAGCAAAGCAGGTTATGGATCAAATCCTTCAGGAAAGTTTCTCAACTATCGATGACTACAATGTTCGTACGGCTTTGGTTTGTCGCGGACTGAAGTAGGTAGTTAGCTCAGACAAAAACCCACAAGGCCGAAGAGTTAAAACTCTTCGGCCTTTTTTTATATTCATATTATACTTTCTACTTTAAAACTATTTTCTCTCTCCACACCTTTTCCTCCTCAACCAAATCTCCTCCACAAACATCTTTATAAGCATCTTCAAGCGAAACATCACTTTCTAATTTTTTATAAACTTCAATCATATTTCCTGTTCCGTTCTTTTCCTTTAAAAATTCTAGAAAACTAAAAAGTACTAGATATGGAAGCTGTTCAGTAAATGGCTCAATATTTGTATCCGCTCCCAGAGATTTTAAATATGCCAATGTTTTTATATCTAATGGGTTTGGAATTTCTGTGCTATTTTCTTTTTTAAGTTTTGAAACAAGAAGTTGTGTTGCATTATCAAGCCCAGCCATTCCTTCTTCCAAAATAAATGATTTTTTGTATGTATCTACATTTCCAACAAGTTGCCCGGTCACGATGTGAGCTAATTCATGTTTAACAATCGACTCCGCACTATCTGGCAAAACATTAAATATATCCGCATTTATATATACCCTTCCGTCCCCTTGATCCCTAAGCAAAAAACAATACTTCCATGAAGCCGGGTCATTTTCTTTTGCTCCTTCTCTAAATTTTTCATCACTCATTAAATACACGCTCATATCGACAGGCAACGAAAGGTGATATTCATCTTGCAATTTAGTTATTGATTTTTCAATAGCCAACCTCGCTTTTTCTTCCTGCTCCAAGGAAATATCCCCAAACTTTTCTAGAGAAAAAGAAACTTTAGATTTTTCAGCTTCAATACTTGAAGCATTTGGTGGGCCTTCCATCATTATGTTTTGTATTTACTTTACAAACTTTATAACTTTCAACTTTAAAAACTATTTTCCTTTCTTCATTGGAGGTCTCTTCCCTCCCCCTATCAAATACCTATTCGAATATGAATCCAAATCGAAGAAGTCATCGGCTTTTTCAATAAGTTTTGCAGACGAGGAACGTCCGAACGAAACAACTTCCACCTGACAACCCTCATTCACCTGCAAATATTCTACAAGTGGAATAAAGTCTCCGTCACCAGTAAGCAAAACAATAGCATCAAGCTTTGGAGCAAGTTTCACAGCATCAATTGCCATTCCCACATCCCAGTCTGCTTTTTTTGAACCTCCAGCAAAAATTTGTAAATCTTTTGTCTTTGTTTCAATCCCCGCTTTTTCTAAAGCACTAAAAAATGCCTGCTCTTCACCACTTTCTGTTGAAATCACATAAGCAATTGCTCGCACAAGTTTTCTCCCTGCAAGTGCGTCCTTCACAATTTGTGCAAAATTTACACGTGAATGATAAAGATTCTTCGCACTATGATATAGATTTTGTGCATCTATAAAAATTCCTACTCTTTGTTCTAAATGTTTTATGATCATGACTGATTTTTAAGGAATGGAATGACTATAAAAATCGTCACCCCGCCCTTCTTTATGTATTTAAGGGCGGGGATAAAATTCCGCCATTAAATTTAGCTAATAAACTATTCTACTAAACTTTTTAATTCTCCCCGCCCTAAAATACTAATACAGAAGGGCGGGGTTAAAGAATATATAGTCACAATAGTTCCTTATATTCTATTAATATTAAAAAATAAACACCTCATTTATTAAAAACCAAACATCTACCCACGCCCATAAATACGAAAAGATGGGCGGGGTTATTGAATACATAGTCACTATAGTTCCTTGTATTCATATAAAGTATACCACCCTAAAACAAATTTGCATTCAAATGTTTTTTTCTAAAGAAAAACCCACCATCTCAAAATTGCATACCAAATATCAGATGCTATACTAGATAAATGAATTGGAACCATTTTAAGAAATTATTCATTTTGGGTTTGTTTGTATATCCAGCATCACTCTTTTGGTTTTTTATTACAATGTGGGAAAGCACAAAAACACCGGCTTTTATAATAGTTGGTTATAGTCTTTTATTATTTCTCTCTCTTATAATAAATTTAATAAGATCACAAAAAATAATGCTGAGGATTCTTGGCTATGTTTTTTCTGCTATATTTTTAGTTTGTTTTGTATCATTCGTAAATCAGATGTGTTGGGATTATTTTAGAATTGATAATTTTAGATTACTTCGCTAATCTGTGGGTTCAAAAGAAAAAACCCGC
Source organism: uncultured Candidatus Saccharibacteria bacterium (assembly GCA_964525175.1). GTDB lineage: Bacteria > Patescibacteriota > Minisyncoccia > Phycocordibacterales > CAIZIN01 > CAIZIN01. The sequence goes on from CAZGFB010000070.1 coordinate 3,019, forward strand.
TATAAAAGCGAGTTTGAAGTTTTTAGCATGGTCCAGCACCACCAGAGCAGTGCCCGCCTGTACGACGAACCCATCGACGGAGGGGGTCTCTGTCATGTTCGTACGGATCACGGAATGAAGCCCGAGGGAAAAAAGCATGGACTTCTTCAGGACTTTTCACATTCTCTACAAAGTGCTTGTAGGGTTTCTTCTGAATAAGAGACTCCCAATTATCCAAAAGGCTTTCCCAAGAGTGCCCCCATGAGGCAAAATTGATTTTTTCACCTCCACATTTACACGATAGAGAGTACGCGTAACCTCTACGATTTGTATTTTCCTCTGGCATAAGGCCGCATCTGCAAGGTAATGGCATTCTTTTTTCTTCACTCATAATACTAGTTTCTAGAGTTGGGCCCAAATCAAACACTGAACCGACAGCATTGAAAGAACTCATATTCTGCCAGACTATCACTCCCAAATATTTTGTAAAGCACAAAAATACCATCCTTTCGGATGGTGTTTTTTGAATTTGTATTTTACTACCCACTACTCACTACCAACTACTCACTATTTAGTCTTCTTTTCTAGCTTCTTAACTACCGCTGCGTGTCGCTTTGGGTCTTTTTTAGCAATATATTTTAGAGTCTTTTGTCGAGTAGCAACCATTCCAAGCAAACCACGTCGGGAATGATTATCCTTTGGGTTTTTCT
>CAZGFB010000071.1:0-3502 GCA_964525175.1 uncultured Candidatus Saccharibacteria bacterium
GCCGATCAAATACTCGCCGATCAAAACTTTACTTCGTTCGAGAAAAAGCAGTTAAGGAAATGAAGAAACGAATGAAGATGGCTATGGTAAAAATTGGAACAGACGAAAAGGTGGTAGAAGCAGAATTAGTGAGTAGTGAGTAGCTCGCCCTCCTAAGTTTTTGCCATTAGCCCCGCTGTGTATTTTCTTTGAGAAAAGACTATAGCAAAAATTTTGGAGGGTAAATAGGGAGTAGAAAAATAAAAATTAGAAAAACCGAACACTGTGTGTTCGTTTTTTTTGTTGGAGAGGAGTCTTGGTCAATGTTTGCTCTTGTTTGAATTAAAAAAAGACCCGTGGTTGAAACCATTGGTCTTAAGAATTTTTTTTAGCAACCAGACATCTCCTTATCTGCAGCTAATCTCAGATCATCTGGGCAGGTTAGTCCTTTTCTCTGTTCGCGAAAGTCAACAAAAAATCTTCTGCCGTCGGTTGATATCATTGATGGGCATGATGATATTTTGGGGTCTATATTTAAGCCTAGTATCACAGAAGCTTGTAATATCGAATCTGCCTCTACAAAGCCTACTTCCCGCGAATCTTGTGGATTAAAGTGAAACAAATGTACTGAAAATTTCATAGTGATTTACTTTCAAGGTGTTATCAATAGCACCACGCTATGATAAGAAAAGAATACAGTATATTTGATTATTTGTCAACAAAGCAGCAAAATGTAAAGTTGGCACTTCAAACACCGTTGTTTGTTGTTATGAATAGGTAGACACTAAGACCTTGAGGCAGTATAATTAAATACATATGGGGAAGAGCGGACTAAAACCAAAAGGGAAAGTTAAGATTGAATGGTCAAGCGATTTTGCTTATGCTATCGGCCTTATTGTTACTGATGGGTGCCTTTATAATGACGAAAGGCATATAAGTTTGACTACGAAAGATGTTGAGCAAGCAAATAATTTTCAGAAATGTCTCGGAATTAATGTTAAGAACGGTCTTAAGAGTAGCGGGTATGGTAAAGAAAAAAAATATTATCATGTTCAGTTTGGTGATGTGAATTTCTATAATTTTCTAATTTCAATAGGTATTACTTCTGCTAAATCTAAAACTATTGCTCAAGTGCTAATCCCGGATAAGTATTTTTTTGATTACCTAAGGGGTTGTTTTGATGGTGACGGTTGTTTTTATTCATACTGGGATCCGCGGTGGCGCTCTAGTCATATGTTTTATGTTGAGTTTGTGTCTGCAAGTGAAAAACATATATTGTGGTTAAGAAATAAGTTAATTTCTGATGCTGGAGTCACAGGACATCTCTCAAAAGTAAAAGATAAAAGCTTTTACCAATTAAAATTCGCCAAAAAAGAAGCGCTGGCAATTATTAAAAAAATGTATTACAATCCCAAAGTCATTTGTTTATCCAGAAAGAGAATTAAGATTGAAAAGGCTCTGAAGGTTGAAAAGGAACAACAAAAAACATACGTTTGACAAAGTAATGCGCAGGTGGAGAAACGGTATACTCGCCATCTTGAGGTGATGGTGCCGAAAGGCGTGGAGGTTCAAATCCTCTTCTGCGCACAAAAAAAGATCAGCTAAGGCTGATTTTTTTGTGCGCAGAAAGTAAGCTCTGGGTAGAGCTTACGTGAGGATTTGAACAGCGGAGCGGGACCCAAGCAAGCTTGCTTGGGAGTGAGCTGGTGACCAGACAAAAATTTTCGACGGAAAATTTTTAGTCGAGGTCAAGTTCCTCTTTCATTATCAACCACCAATTCCTCTTCTGCGCACAAATAAAATTGACATCCTACAATATTTATGCCAAAGTGATATTAATCAAGTCATTCGGACTTGATGGTTCTTTAGCAGAAAGGAAAATTTGTGAAAAAAGAAATAGTCAGAACGAAGCTTGGGACGCTTATAAGAAAACGACGCCTTGAGTTGGGTATTGGTCAAGCGGAGCTTGCAAGACTTCTGGGACTTCATCGCCAGTTTGTTTATCAAATTGAAATGGGGATAAGTTCAATGACTAGCAGTCCAGAAACACTCGAAAAAATTGCCAGAATCCTCAAGCTTCCTGTTGGTAAGTTGATCGCAGTAAAATCCAAAAGGAAACTCACTGAGATTAAAAATACACCAACAGCCATAGGGTCACTTTTGTATAGGGGGCGACTAAAGCTCAACATGTCTCGGCGTGATCTTTGCAGAATTTCTGGTGTGAGCCTACTCATCATTCAAAATTTAGAAATAGGGAGAAAGAAAACCCTTAACTCTAAAATTTCCAAAAAATTGTCTGAAGCTTTGGCTTGTGTGATTCCTACGAGTCCACATAATTCAATGTAGCTTCTTTTGCCCGTGATCATTTGATTGCGGGTTTTTTTATATCTAATAACAACAAAAAACTCCTCTCGTATAGATTACGGTGTTTGGTCTTTTGATATACAGTTTGGATATGCTTTATACAGGAAAAGGAGATGATGGAAAAACAAAAACTTTTGGCTGTGATCAAAAGATTTCAAAAAGCTCGGCAATAACTGAAGCTCTTGGTTGTTTGGATGAAGTAAATTCTTTTTTGGGAATAGTTAAGGTGAATGCAAAAGAATTAAGAATTAAGAATTATGAATTAAGTGGGGAGCAGATTGTGGAAAATATTCAACAAAACCTTTTTATTATTCAAGCTGAATTAGCGGGGTCGGATAAGAAAATTGCTGAAGATAAAGTTCGAGAATGTGAAAAATTAATTGGCGATATTGAAAAAGAATTACCGTCGATCAAAACTTTTTTCGTTTCCGGAGGCTCAGAACTTGCTTCTCTATTTGATTTTGCACGCACACTTGCACGGCGAGCTGAGAGGAGAGTGGTAGGTGTTGTGGATGATGCCCTCGCAACTTTTGCTAAAAAAAATATTGAAAAAGCTGATGACCTGAATGATAAAAATAAATCAGAAGAAAGTTATGTGGTTGGAACGAGGCAAAACTTGGATGGGCAAGGCCATGCTCTCGGTGAGTGGACTCTTGTGTATTTAAACAGACTCTCATCCCTTTTATATGCTTTAGCTAGAATTTCAAATCATTACGCAGGAATAACAGAAACTTCCCCCACATACTCATGAAAATAGTAGAACATACATTAGTTTGGTCAATCGCACTTGTTTTGCTTTTTGCAATATTTACACACACAAAACCTGTTGTTGCTGATATTTTGCAAAATGAAATTAGATATTCAACCTCGACTCCACAATTTGTAATACTTTCTTTTGACGGTTCAAAGTCTTTAGAGATGTGGAAAGAAACTCGGGAGTTTGCAAAAAAAATGAACGCCGAAGGAAAGCGTTTGCATTTTACATATTTTATTAATGCAATATATTTTTTAACTGAAAAGAATAAGGATCAATATCAGTCACCCAGAGGAGGAATGGGAGAATCATTAATAGGTTTTGCAAATAGTGAAGAAGGCGTTGTATTGAGAGTTGAGCAAATAAAAAAAGCTTACGAAGAAGGAAATGAGATAGCATCACATG
>CAZGFB010000072.1:0-3473 GCA_964525175.1 uncultured Candidatus Saccharibacteria bacterium
CACGAGTAAAAAAAGGTGTTAATGCACTAAAAACCAGACGAAATATATTAAAGCAAGTAAAAGGCTACCGTTTTGGACGTAGCACAAAAGAAAAGCAGGCATACGAAGCTATCTCACATGCCGGTACTTATGCTTTTGCTCACCGAAGAGATAAAAAAGGTGAAGCTCGCCGAGTATGGAACATCAAGATCAATGCAGCTCTAGAAGCTTTTGGACTTTCATACAGTAAATTCATCGGTAACTTAAAGAAGAAAAATATTGAAATCAACCGAAAGATGCTTTCAGAAATAGCAGCGACTCACTCTGAGACTTTCGAGAAGATTACAGAGATATCGAAAGCATAAAAACTTAAACAAAAAAAGAGCAATTTTCCTTTCAGGAAAATTGATCTTTTTTTGTTTAAGTAAATTCGAAGCACGAAGTACGAAATCCGAAACAATATCTAATGTTCAAAATTCTAAATTCAAAACAATTCAGGACTCCAACAGTATTTGTTTAATATTTTGAATTTAATTCTTTTGAATTTGTTTCGGATTTCGTGCTTCGAATTTCGGATTTAATTAGTTGTATATACTCTTCTTGCTCGCTACGACCAATGAAATCACTTTCTCCACCAGCTTCTTCGGATCTTTATCAAAAACAATATTGTTTGTTGGCCTATTACCCTTTTCAATAATCATTTTAATTACTTCATCGGCAGACCAACCCCCCTCCAATACCCCTATTGGTTTTCTGTCTTCAAATGCAATAGTAAATTCATTAATGGTGCCAATCCGCCCACATCCAAATATCACAGCATCAGCAGATCGTGTGAGCATTAAATTCCTACCTGAAAATCCAAAACCTGTGTAAATAATTAAATCCATATTATTTGTTGGAAGTTTGTAGGCATGAATATGTTCCTCTTCGCTTGCTGCAGGAGAAATTCCAATCGATGTTCCATTCATTTCTTTTGCACCAATTGTAGACCAATACGGAAAACCTGTTGTGGCACCAGTAAGAAGAGTCGCTTTTTGACGAACAATTTCTCTTCCAAGCTCTTTTGCTCTTTCATACGCCTCCTTCCCACAATGAGAAGTTTCTGCCGCACCAGAAACACAAATTTTTATCCCGTTAGAAATCATAGAGTTATCAAATTTTATATATCTTAATTATTATCACTTTGTTAATTTTATCACATCACCTATTTACCTACGGGAATGTACTCATTCCCTATTTCTAACGGGATAAATTCCGTTAATGTTCATTTAATTTTGAAGTTCAATTTTACACTTTACATTTTTAATTTTACATTTGAAACTTACATGTCGAGTGTCACTGCCTCGTCCTGCTCTGGATGATACGCTTCCACACCCGTATTATCTTTAATTTTTTGAACTAAGAAAAGAGAAGCTTTTGGTTCTCCCATCACTACAAAAACTTTCTTCAAAGTCTTTGCACTTGTTTCCACAAATTCTACCAAATGATCTGAATCTTTATGAGACGAATATCCTGTTACAACCACGATATTTGCCTTAACTTTAATATCTTCATTTCCAATTCGTACAAATTTTGCCCCCTCTTCAATTTGTCGCCCTAAGGTTCCCACAGATTGATATCCTATGAACAAAACTGAATTATTTGACCCAGAGAGATATTTCTTTTCATGTCGTATTATTCTTCCCCCGTTTGACATACCACTACCAGCAATTATTATTTTTGGATTTGGTAAATGATCTAATTCTAATGAAGCATCACCATCTTGCACAATGTGAAGTTCTGGAAAATTGAAAATATCATCACCACCAGCAATTTGTTTTTTTGCTTCTGTATTAAAATTCTCAGTCATTCTTTTATATATTTCTGTGACTTTAATTCCAAGCGGAGAATCTAAATATATTGGAGTTTTATGGATTTTCTTTTCAAGCAATAAATCATTTAATTCATGCAAAAGGACTTGTGTTTTTTCAAGTGAAAAAGCAGGTATAAGAAGAACACCACCCTTTTCCACACTTTTGTTTATTGCATCTGCCAGCATTTCCCTTCTTTCTTTTATATCCTCATGATTTCTATCGCCATACACGCTCTCCATTACTAAATATGTAGCATCTTCCAAAGGTTCAGTATCTCTTAAAAGAGGAGTTGGTGTATTTCCTAAATCACCAGTAAATACAAGCTTTTTACCATTTCTTCTGAATTCTACCATCACTGCCCCGAGGATATGCCCCGGATCTTTAAAATATACCTGCACAGAATCCCCTATTGGAGTCACTGTGTGATATGGAATCATTTTCCACAAATCAAGAGCCTGTTTTACATCGGCTTCATTATAAAAAGGTAAGACACCATCTTCCTCAGCTTGTTTGTTTAAAATAATTAAAGCATCTGCAAGCATAACTTCTGCTAAAGCTTTTGTTTCTGGTGTTGAATATATTACTCCTTTAAATCCGTCGTGAACTAGCTTAGGTACTCGGCCAATATGATCCATATGAGCATGAGTAACGAAAAGAATATCAGCGTCAGCTGGGTTATACACAAAAGGCTTTCTGTTTTGTTCATTATCAAGTTTAGTGCCCTGCACCAAACCACAATCAACAATGATTTTTAATTTACCTGTTTCAAGCAAAAAGTTTGCACCTGTTACAGTACCCACACCTCCATAAAAATTTAATTTAATTCCAGCCATTTTTTCTTGTCCTCCTAAGTTTTTCACTATTGTGAAAAAGTTTGGGGATATTTATTCTAAAGTTTTACGAACAAAATACCAACCCGCGATTAATGCACCTATAATATCATCAAAAAGGTCTTTTATGCTATCTACTCTATCAAAAAATGAATACGAAATTAACCCAAACTGTAATTCAAAGACTTCCCAAAGAAAACCAACAATGAAAGCAATCAATACTGAGATTATATAAACTTTTTTTGGATTATTCAACAAAATTTTTCTAAAAGGAGAAAAATATATTACCCAAAGACCTATCAAGGAGACGAGCGCTCCGCCAAATATATGCATCGGGATATCCACCCATTTGTTAGTCCAGTATAAATAAAATTTTAATGCAATTAAATTACAAATTGCAACAAAAATTGCAAAAAACATCAATTTAATAAGAACACTTTTTCTTGTTATCTCCATCAGAATAATTGTAACACGAATGTAAATTCTAGGCACGAATTTACATAAATTCGAAATTCGAAGCACGAAATTCGAAACAAATCCTAAATTCAAATATTTAAATAATAAACAAATACAGGAATTCTGTTTTGAATTTAATTTTTTAGGACATTTGAATTTGTTTCGGATTTCGGATTTCGTGCTTCGAATTTAAGTTTTTTTGCTTACCCTCCAAAATTTTTGCCATTGTATTTTCATGCTTAAAAATACAAAAATTCTATAATAGCAAAAACTTAGTAGGATGAAGCAAAAAAACTTCCTCGTGGGAAGCATTTTTGATGGGGAGCGTGAGAATATTCTCCTTGGATTTAACCCA
>CAZGFB010000073.1:0-3390 GCA_964525175.1 uncultured Candidatus Saccharibacteria bacterium
CTGCAAGATGCTTATTATAAACATATTACAAGGAACATAAAACTGACGCTATAGAGAAGTATTTCCTGTAAGAGCCATATTTGTCATCCTAAATATACATTAGCAATTGCTATACAACGAGATATGCATTATAAAAAGGGTCAGACCCTTTTAAAACAAAGAAAATTCGACCTACCCCGAACTTCGGGGCAGCTAATTTATTCGTTGGACCAAGCCGCTCATAGCGGCGGTTTAATTTGCCTACTTATGCTGGTCTAGGCTGATTTTGCGTATTAAATGGAGGGACACGCTTGCCGTGTCCGCTCTTGCGGTCTCCATTTTTCAACGGTTCAGTCATGAGCAGTATAGTAAAACACTGATGTAAATATGCTTTCAATCTTTAATTTGTAATTTCGTCAATTATCTTAAAAAAATAAGCTGTAAAAACTTGTTGATATTTCAGCTTCTAAAAAGAGCCGCCGAATATATTTGCATTATATTTATATATGGTACGCGCGCGAAGGCTGCGACCGGGCTTGTCCAACAACTGGATGAGATTGTTGTTCCTCAACCACCCCATTTCCTCAAGGCAAGCCCTCGTCTTTCGGAAAACAATCTATCCTTGTCCGTTAGACAAGTTCTTAAGTATTCCGCCAAAATACTCGGTTTCGCAGGTTGTAGGTTTTATAAAATATCGGGGAAAGCTATTTCTCGAAAAGGAAAAGAGCTTTTAGCCTCAAAAAATAAATCCCGCAAATTCTTCGGTGAAGTTATTTCCTCAAGTAGTCAAAAAAGCGGCAAGTTTTTAACACCCCAGGGCTAACCCTTTTTCCGAAATGCTGTTCAGGATGGGCAATTAGTTAGCACATTTTATCTACAGCACCTTTAATATACTTGATTATTTCTTCAATTTTATCGTCAATGTTGTCAAGTCGTTTTTCTGCATTTATCCATTCAGTAAAAGGATCAACAGCTCCAACCTTCTGTTTTGCCATTGACTTATGAAATTCAACAAAATCACCCTTGAAAACATCAATCATTTCTTTGCATATCTTATAAAAATTATCTTCAATAAATGGTCTATTCTTAATAACAGTAATTTGAAATTGATTATATGAAGTAATAAATAATTTTTTCCTATCATTGTTTTCTTCCTCAGCATCTTTTGAACTTGTCATTCCACGGAGCTTTATGGTTGCGTTATGTATATCACTTAATGCATTCCAAATGAGGCCATAAACTTCACATTTCTTTTCATATTTCCACTTCTTTTTTAAAACTTTCATTCTCAATGAGCGTCTCAATATCCTTGACTTTTTTTGTAATTTCTTCAATATCTTCTTTTTTTGCTATATGTTCGCCCTTGATTTTAAGATAAGCTCCAATAAATGAAGCAACTCCACTTGAGATGAAAACAATTACAAAAATCCAATAAGTATTAATATTAACTGCTTTTATTATTTCTTTTACTTCATCAGGCGTCATGCGACAATTTCCTTTTTATTTTGTTTGTAGAAAATTAATATTCCACCACAGATACCAATGTCAAGACCGAGCAAAACTAAGGAGCGTAAAAAATGATTTTTGATTTTTTATATTCCTACATGGGGGTTTTATGGACCTTAATAATTTTTAAAAATAAGGCACCACCCTTCAATTATAGTTTATTGCAATATAAAATAAAGACTAGGACACTTTAATAAATAATAGGGTTGAGCTCAAAAATAAGAACTGACACCACTATTATAATCACTCTTGGAAATTTTGCTTACGAGGACTTGATTTTCGTGTTGAGAAAACATCTGTGATTCCATTCTCTTGACGACGTGTTCTCTGTGCCTCTGTGAGAGATAATCTTATCGGGAAGAGTTTTTTCGAAAAGGAAAAGGGCGTTTAGCCTCAAAAAAATAAATATCGTGAATTCTTCGGTGAAGTTATTTCCTCAAGAAGTCAAAAAGACGGCAAGTTTTTAACACCCCAGGGCAGACCCTTTTGCACATATTCCCTTTTACCCCTTTTTGACTTTTGCTATGATTTGGCTTTTTTTTGTTACAAATTGAACTGGGACTTTTGTAAGTCCAAGCTCAATAGCTATAGATAATCTATGATGGCCTTGATATATCTGATCTTTTCCTCCTTCTTCTTCTTTTCGTTTTATCATTATTTCGATAGGATACTCATTAAGAAAACCATTTTCTTTTATGTTTTTTTTCAATCTGTCCCATGCTTCTTGTCTTTCCTCCTTTGTTTTGTATTCTTCATGTGATTGGTAACAATTGCTACAAGTTCTTATTAGCTTTTCTAATCTTAATTTTCGCATGTCATTTGGATTGAGATGATATATCTCAGATGATTTTTCACTGATTTTGTCTCTCATAAGTTTTACAAGTCCTTATTATTATACTTCTAGTGTGCTTTTGATGGTCGAAATATTACATATGCATTCGCTGCCTAAGCATATCAAAACTATATAATTTTCAAGGCCGGAAATTTTAGGATTTCAGCTGTGTCATTTTTTCCGCATACATTATGACCGCCTTCAGTCATCTTGGAGCTCATAGCCATCAGAGTTAGCCAGGCTTCCTTCTTGAAAACCATTTTTTGATGATGTAAATTAGATTAATTCCTATGCTATAAAAAGACCCTTTTTGCTAAGAGACACTTTTGAAAACTTTTTCTACGAATTCATTTAAGTTTTCTTTCGATATTCATATGCATGAGCAATCGCCATTAATATTGAAACACCTTCTTTCTCTGTGTTAATAGAATAATCATCTAAGTTTTGGAAATTATTGAAAAGAGAAGTTGCTACTTTAACGGCGATATCATTTCCTCGCGGAGTTTTTTTGGGAGGAACCATAAGGCCAACACTGAGAAGATCGGCAACGATTGTATCCCAAGAAGAAGGGCTTTTTGAGCCCAAATCAGTACTAAGACCGTCTGTTCCAGATAGAAGTCCGTCTAAAAATGATGACCAACGAAGCTGATAATCATTATCCCATGGTGTATGCCGAGCTGTAACGTCTCTTTCAGATTTGTTAGGATTGAGAATTAAATATCTAAAAGCATTTCCCCTTCCCTCATCATATGTTGGCATTAGTCTTAGCTTTTGCGGGGGACTAATTCGATTCGCGAGATATTTCGGCACCTCAAATTCTTTGTCAATATCATATAAGTACTTTTGTGAAAGTGAATTGAGCTTTTGGTGTAATTTTGCTTGGAATAGGGCACCCGCCGAATAATGCAGCTTGTCGGCACTATCCATTAGCACAAAAAGAACAAACAGATCGCCCAACTCACATCCCTTTGTGTCTCCAGGAGTTAAAGTTTGGCTAATCGCAGTGCGTTGAACAATGGGTTTCTTGTGGCAAAACAAGCTGGCAAATTTGACATGAAACATTCCCGTTGACA
>CAZGFB010000074.1:0-3186 GCA_964525175.1 uncultured Candidatus Saccharibacteria bacterium
GAAAATCTTTTGCTGTCACATCGCCCATACCAAAACCAATAGCAGTCACTTTGTCGTCTCCAAATAATGAAAGTAATTCATCGTATCTTCCTCCGCCAAAAAGGGCTCGGCTGTTTTCTGGGTTTGTATCATATATTTCGAAAACGGTACCTGTGTAGTAGTCGAAGCCTCGCACAATCGTGTCATCAAATTTTACATTTGAAATACCGGCATTTTTGAGTTCGGAAATAAGTAATTGCATTTCTTGATCTGGCTCAAGTTTCCAGTCAATTTTTTTTCCACAAATTCTTTCAGCTTCTTCGTCAAAGTTATCAATTTTCTTTTTTCGGTCGAGAAGTTTTTGAAAATCGTGAGATTGCTCACTTGTCAAACCCATATCCGCGAGGGTTTTGTTGAGGAGTTTTCTGTTACTGATTCGCACTTCGAAATCTGATTCCTTTGCGCCGAAGTTAATCATTATTTGATAACCTAGGCGAATAATTTCAATATCGGCATAAATATTATCAAGGCCAAAAATATCACAGTTGAGTTGGAAGTGCTCGCGAAGTCGCCCTCTTTGTGGACGTTCATAACGAAACATGTTTGGAATAGAAAACCATCGCACAGGCAAAGGTAGTTCCCGCTTTCTTCCAGCTATCATTCGAGCGACTGTTGGGGTCATTTCTGGGCGAAGCGTTACCTCACGTCTACCGCGGTCGATAAAAGAGTATGTTTGTTCGTTTACAATCTCTTCACCAGTTTTTGCTTTGTATAGTTCACTTGGTTCTAGTACAGATGCGTTATATTCAACAAAGCCAAAACTCTGACAAGTTTTTCGCCATATATTGAAAATATAATTTTCTGCACTTTGATCTTCTGGATAAAAGTCTCGCACGCCCTTATATGGGTCTGTGCTTAATTTGTTTGTGTTTTGACTCATTACATACTATTGTATATCACATGAACGAAGTTCTCAATCTTTACAAACAGGCAGGTGAGACGCCTCTTGAATGCATTTTGAGGTATAAGGAAAACAATCCTGAATTTAAGGACGTGCCAATGACATATGCAGGAAGACTCGACCCTTTGGCTGAAGGGGTTCTTTTGGTGCTTGCTGGTGAGGCGGTACATAGAAAGGAAGAGTTTTTGAATTTAAAAAAGGAGTACGAAGTGGAAGTGCTGTTTGGGTTTGAGACAGACACATGTGACGTGTTAGGTTTGGTTAATGATAGTATAGGCTTGTCATCCTTGCGAATGCGAGGATCCATGGATTCCCGTCTTCACGGGAATGACAATGCGGAGGCCTCGGGTATGGAAAGAATTCTAAAAAACTTCATTGGGAAAAATGTTTTTGAATACCCACAATATTCTTCAAAGCCGGTAAATGGAAAACCTCTTTTTTCTTTGGCTCGAAGCGGGGAATTGGAGGGGGTGGAAATTCCAAAAAGAGAAGTGGAGATTTATAATTTAGAAATACTAAATTGGAGAGAGATAAATTCAAAAGATTTATTGAAGGATATTGAAGAAAAAATTGCGAAGGTTTCTGGAGACTTTCGACAAGAAGAAATAATTTCAAAATGGAAAGAAGTTTTGGAAAGTGTTGATGAAAATTTTCAAATTGTAAAAATCAAAGCCGAAGTTTCCTCCGGCACATATATGCGAACGCTGGCCCACGAATGGGGGAAGGCGCTGGGTGTGCCTGCACTTGCGTATCATATTGTGAGGACGAAGATAGATTCTTACGGATTGGCTGCTGAAGCCTGAGCACTCTCCGATTGTCATCCTCGGGTACTCCCGGGGATCCAAGTTAATTCTGAATTAAATACAGAATACAGACTTGGATCCCCGCTGATTACAGCGAGGATGACGGAGACGGGATAATGACATTTACGACGTTTAGTAATTTTATGCTAATATATTTATATTATGGAAGATAAACCAAAAAATAGACTAGAAGATTTAACACCTGAAGAAAGGGTTTTGTTGGTTCAGATGTCTATGCAGTCTACAACAATTGAAGAGTATGTTATGAACTTGGATGAAAAATTTCCTGCAAAACAGCTTTTGGCATTAGATGATATTTTAAATGAATCATATGATGAGTTTCTTCCAAAACTAGATACGGATAATTTACACAAAGAATTTGTGGATTTTAAAGAACTTCTTATAACCTCTAATCAGACTTTGATTGTTTACTTGTCAGAATATTTTGAGAATTTTGTTACACCTGAATTAATTTTATCAAAAATTGAAATTCAAGCTCTAAGATCAATCATTGAAAGAGCTAAAAATAAAATAATTCCGAGACTGAAAAAACTTTTGTTAAATGATTCAGCTGAGATGTTGGAAGAGTCTATCAGAAGCTTGGAAATTAAATTGGCTTATGATTCTGGAGCGGAAGAGTAATGGGATACATAACATATAAGATATAACATATAACATATAACAAATAACTTATAACGCATAACTTATAACAAAAGACCGCGACATAGTCGCGGTCTTTTGTATTATTCTTGAATCTTAAATCATAAATCCTGAATCAAGAATCCATTCCTAATTCCTAATTCATAATTCCTAATTCTTATCTAAAACGACAGTCCCTTCTCCGCTCTCAATGCCTTTGTTCTATCTGCCTCAGTTAGATATCGCTTTCGTAGGCGTACAGATTTTGGTGTGATTTCTAGATATTCATCGTCAGAAATAATTTCTAAACCTCTTTCGATTGAAAGCTCATGATGTGGCACAAGGTAGAGTGCTTCATCAGAGCCGGATGCTCGCACGTTTGAAAGCTGTTTGTTTTTTGTTGGGTTCACTGTCATCTCATCGCCTTTAGAAGTGTTTCCGATCACCATACCTGCATATACATCTGTCGCTGCACCTATATATAGTGTGCCTCGGTCTTGCAAGTTCCATAGTGAGAAAGCTAGTGTCTTTCCTGTTTCCATTGAGATCATTGAGCCTGTTGCTCGTTTTTCAATTTCTCCCGCATAAGGTTTGAAATCAATAAATCGTGAGCAAAGAATTCCTTCGCCTCGAGTATCAACAGTAAATTGGTTTCGGTATCCGAGAAGTCCTCGTGTTGGTATTTCAAAAATCATTCTTGTTGTCGAGCCTTCTTGCTTCATGTTCATCATAAGACCTTTTCTTTTTCCAAGCTTTTCAATCACAACTCCTGAAACTTCATTTGGAACATCAATAGTCACTTCT
>CAZGFB010000075.1:0-3140 GCA_964525175.1 uncultured Candidatus Saccharibacteria bacterium
AATTATTAAAGAAGCTATTTTTATTCTTGAATTTAAAGTCGGAGATAAAGAATTTTCTTCAAGTGCAGAAGATCAAGTTTGGGATTACGCTTTAGACTTGAAAAACTTTCATAGCTCAAGTCATGATTGTTATATCGTTCCTATTCTTATTGCAACGAGGGTAAAAAATATTGATCCTGTTATTTCATTAACACCACAAAGTGACAAAATATTTTTTCCAATAAAATCTAATGTAGAGACATTAAAGTGCGTTATAGATAATAGTCTTGCTTTATTAGACGGAGCATCCATTGATATGGTTGAATGGGAAAAAGGAAGATATTGCCCAACTCCTACCATTGTTGAGGCGGCGATGGCTTTGTACAGAGGTCATTCTGTTGAAAATATTTCACGAAGTGACGCAGGGGCGATTAATTTGTCACAAACATCTGAAGTTGTATCTGAAATAATTAAATCCTCACGAGATAAATCACAAAAATCAATTTGTTTCATTACTGGTGTACCCGGCGCTGGAAAAACATTAGTTGGACTAAATATTGCAAATAAACATATTGATAAAGACAATGATCTTTACAGTGTCTTTCTTTCTGGTAATGGACCGCTTGTAGCAATACTTCGAGAAGCATTAACACGTGATAAGGTTTCTCATGAGAAAGAAAAAGGTAATAAAATAACCAAAGGTGATGCGATGCGGAATGTTAAATTATTTATTCAAAATGTTCATAATTTTCGTGACGATTGCCTTAAAGATGAAAAACCACCAATTGAACACGTTGCTCTTTTTGATGAAGCTCAAAGAGCATGGAATTTAGAACAGACAGCAAATTTTATGCAGAGAAAAAAAGGAATGCCAGATTTTAACCAATCTGAACCGGAGTTTCTTATATCCTGCCTTGACCGCCACCTTGATTGGGCAGTTGTTGTTTGTTTAGTCGGTGGAGGTCAAGAAATAAACACAGGAGAAGCAGGAATCAGCGAATGGATAGAATGTTTAAAACGTTCATTTTCAGACTGGAATATTTATATATCTTCTCGTCTCACTGATCATGAATATGGGGCAGGAAAGATTTTAGAACAAATTGATGACCATAGAAATGTATTTACAAGAGATGAGTTGCATCTGTCGGTATCCATGCGTTCATTTAGAGCTGAACATGTTTCTTTGCTTATAAAACAGATTTTGGATATTGACGTAAAAGAAGCAAAAAAAACACTAGATCATGTGAAATCAAAATATCCAATAGTAATTACTCGTGATATTTCAAAAGCAAAAGAATGGTTAAAAAAACAAGCTCGTGGTTCTGAACGTTACGGGATAGTTGTTTCTTCTCAAGCAGAGAGATTAAAACCTCATGCAGTGTTTGTAAAATCTCCGATGGATCCGATTCATTGGTTTCTTGATGGAAAAGAAGATGTTCGATCATCTTATTATCTTGAAGATGTTGCAACAGAATTTGATATTCAAGGTTTGGAATTAGATTGGTCGTGTGTACTTTGGGATGCTGATTTTAGATATACAAAAAATGGTTGGGATCATCGGTCTTTCGTTGGTACTAAATGGAATTATATTAAAAAAGCTGAAAGACAAATGTATTTAAAAAATGCATATCGTGTTTTATTAACTCGTGCAAGACAAGGAATGGTTATTGTTGTTCCAAACGGTGATATAAATGACCCTACTCGTAATCCAGATTTTTATGATCCGATATTTGAATATCTGAGTGGTATTGGGTTTGAGATAATTTAATCCTTCTTATCCTTAATAATAACAATATCCCCATCAAATATGCCTTCTTCAGACATGCTATTACCTTCGGCTCGTAATGCAAAATAGACATTAGAATCCTTTTTGGTTTTAATGTTTGGTTGCCAAGCTATTAATTTTCCAACAATTGGGATTTGTACAACCTTCTCAATTTTCTTTTTTACACTTAAGCTTCTCACAGAATAGTTTTCAGATTTTGAAAGATAGCCTTTTTCTTTTAGAGAATTTATATGTTCGTGAATAGTTGAAACAGCCTTCAGTTTTAGTTTTTTTCGAATTTCTTCAATGGTAGGGGATATGCCATTTCTAGAAATATATGAATTAATAAAATCAAACACTACTTTTTGTTTTTTTGTTATTGTGGGCATATGTTTCTAAAAAGTTACTTTTGCTACATTTATATTATAACCGAAAGAAAACCGAAACTCAAAGCAAAACTGTGGATATCTTTTGACCCTCGACTTTACACTCGTTAATCTCTGTTTTTTGAGTAGTTATCCACTTTTATTATCTTGTAGAAAAGGAGTATGCTTATGAGTGTAGTAGAGCATGTCGGCTCATTAAAAAACTACGAAAAAAATCATGGCAAATAATTCAGTAAGAACAAGCAGGACTGTTGCTAGTAGGGCTTCGAGATTAATGAAATCTTCAAGTAATAAGGCAATTAGATCTGTTGGTGCTTCAGCATTGGGAAACAGAAGGAAAAAATAGGTCAGACTGGGCAATAGTGACTGGATTATGACGCGCCAGACAATTGGAGAAATTCTGAAGCTGAATGCTTACATGCAAAATTATGACGGCGGCAGAAAGGTCTACCTTGCCTCACAAAAACTCCCTCGGGAGTTTTTGTGCATTTGGGTATATAATATTCAATGTAAGAAAGTCTTTGCCTCCAGTAAGAGAATCTAGAGTACTGGGGCGGGAATTAAATAATTAATAATCAAACATGCCAAACTTTTCACCAAAATTACAAGAAGCAACAGATGAACAGCTTAAAAATTGGATTTACGAAATGAACCCACAATATGCATCACTTGTATCAGAAGAATTGACAAGGAGGCGTTTTGAGGAATTTAATAAAAGTACGTCATATTTTTCGAAGATTCTCGGCTTGTTTGCTGTGATACAAATTATTATAGCCATAATGCAATTTACGCTAAGTGTTCAGTCTGAGTATGATATATTTTTCGAAAAAATAATAGTGATAGCTATTTTTTTCTTAGCTATCGCCATGGCACTTTTTGTCTTTTATAAAATCTTAAAAAAATAGTATTAATTATGTGATATAGCCCAATTTTTAATATAAAGTTTAATTTTTGGGATATAATTTAACTCTAGTAAGGCTTCACCAGCTCTAGCTTCCGAATACAGAAAA
>CAZGFB010000076.1:0-3107 GCA_964525175.1 uncultured Candidatus Saccharibacteria bacterium
ACTAGAATTTGAAAATTATATAAAACAAAAAGTATTTGAGATGTTTGGAGTGGAATTGGTGAGGGAACCGATTTTAGTTGGTAGTGAGTAGTGGGTAGTGTGTAGTATAAATCAACCTTGTGTATCTTGAGTCTTTTCTTCCGCTTTCATTTTAACAATTTCTTCGTGAGACATCCTTTTAGGCCACAATAGATTGCCAAATCGATCATAAACAGGCACGACTTTCTCAGGGTTTTCTTTACAAGCAATCAACATCACTTGAACTACTTTTATAACTAAATTGTTAAAATGTATTGATAAAGCATTAGGATCATTTAATTCAATCATTTTAACAAATTTTTTTGTGTACTCGAACAAATCTATATCTGAAACATCTTTTTCTCCATCATTAACAACATCTTCATAAAAAACTTCTTTCGAATTACTTGAGGATCCAACTATCAAACCTTGAAATTTTCTCGGCGCAATTCTTTTTGGAGTCATAAGACCTTCAGCAAAAGCGTTTACATTCAGGTCTCTATGGTTAATAAAATCACCTTTATCATTAAAATTCCTATATAGGCCATTAAAAATCCCTTCTTCTTTTTGTCTTTTTATTTCTTTTATTATTCTCTCATCCCTAATCTTTAAATCAGGATTGTTGTGAAAAAAATTCATCGTATCGTGATTTACCCAACCATAAGTCGAGGTTGAAAATTCACCTAACTTTAACCGCTTTTTAACAACATCATATTGAGAATAATTTCCTCGTTTTTCTTGTGCTAAGACCTCTTTAGCCTTTTCTTCTTGTTGATCGATTATAAAAGTATCTTTAGGTAGTTCGAACATGAGTGCAACATCCGAAAATTTTATACCAGAATATTCATTACGGACATCATGAGATCTTCCCTCAACCTGAAAAAACACACAATCCCAGTTTGCCGTTGTTGACTGCTCACTTTTATCGATTGCTTCATCTATAGCTTTAGTTTTCTGTCTATATTCTAAATAATTTGTAGAAATACTCTTATTAGCTGGGTCCATTCTACTTTGTAGCCCATACTGAAATATACCCCTTATAACAGATGGGATTTTCAATTCTTCATTAGATAGATAATATCTTCTAATGTTATCAGGTGACAACTTGACGCTTTTGTCATCTATACGAGCATTTGGTGAATCACCACCCCAAATAATATCTCCACCTAATCCACTAATTGCCTGTCCATACTCAAAAATATCTTTTACTTTTCTCATTACCATTTTTTCTATCTCGGAAGAAATCTCAAGATTATCTAGGGTTTCTGATTTGGGATTATTCTCCACTTCAATTCCCTCCATAGAATCCAATGAATGTTTTTCTGGTATATTGTATTTTTCCATACTGGGAATTATACCAAAATACCAAGGCTTTGAAACGCTTCGTGTATAGCTATTTGTATTTGAATTCCGCATTCCAAACCAGAGTGAGCTTATATTTTCCTCGAGTTGAGATTGAATGGGTATTCAATCGAAAGAGCTTTTGAGATCAAATTGATTTTATGAAAATTTAATCCAAAAGGTGTACAGTTCCTGTAAGGAATTTGCAGCCGAAAAGCATGGTCTTTTTGTAATCAAAAAGTTTTCGGCGAAACCGAAGCGAGCCCTGGCAGGAGGGCGGAGCGGTCGAGGAAAATATTAGCGAACGACCTACCACTCAAAACCCCCCTTCACATAATCCGCCAATTTCTTCATATCCGCTTCCCTATCATCTGAACCTAAAACTACAATGTATAAAATACCTTTTGGCGCTCTTAATGCGAGAACAAGGTTTTGTTTGGCAAGATCTGTAAAACCCGTCTTTCCTATGATAATTGGAAAAGGTAATTCTTGTTCTATAAATTCATAGGTTGAAACAGCAACATGATGAGCGGAGCCGTCAATTTTCAAAATATTTGTCGCGGGCAGACTTACAATATCCAAAAATTCTGGATGTTTCTTTATGAACACGCTCATAAGCATTGCAACATCATTAGCGGTGGAAATATTTGTTCCACCGTTCTCTCCATCAAGCCCCGTACAATTATAAAATCTTGTAGACTTCGCTCCGGAATAATTTGCAAAGTCATTCATTCTTTGGATTATGTTTCCGCTTTCATTTTCACAAATCGCTCGAGCAGAATCATTGTCTGATTCTACAAGCATTGATTTCACAAGTTCTTTAACAGGCAAAATATCACCGATGTTATAACGATTTTGTGTACCATCGGCAATTGTGCTTGTCGAAAAAATAGCAAGAAGTGCACTTGAGCTGTTTAGCGCAACTGTGGCTGTTGTAATTTTCGTAATACTTGCAATTGGGAGTTTCTGATCTACATTACGCATTACTAAATATCTTTTTCCAGAATCACTTTCATAAACAGCCAAAAACGCTTTTGCTGAAAGTTCTGGAAATGAAAATGAATTTAACTTTTGTCTAGGATAAACAGCTCCTTCATTTTTAGAAAACACCTCCAAAACTCCTCGCAGGAAGGGAGACTTATCTGAGTTTGCTGTGACCAACTTAACCGAATACGCCCCAACGATTACAAGAACTGCAAGAGTGGTTGTTAACAGGATTTTCTTCATATTTTTAGTTTAGCACAGATTGGGGTAATTGAGGTAAATTTTCTTGTCTTTTTCTATTTTTTTGGTATTATGCCTCTACGTATTGTATATGCGCGCATAGCTCAGCTGGTAGAGCATTCGACTGATACTCGAAAGGTCCTAGGTTCGACCCCTAGTGCGCGCACAGAAAAAAATCGGCCCCGTGCCGATTTTTTGCTGTGCGCGCAAGGAAGCTCTGGGAGAGCTTCCGCCTAGGGGTCGAAGCCCGATTGAGCATTTTTTCGAGTTTAAAAAACGAAGAAAAAATCCAATCGGGATACTGGCCATGTAATGACCGACTCCCTAGCGCATTAAACTTTCAGACTGGATTCCTGCCTCCGCAGTAATGACAATGCGGGTGCAGGAATGACAGAGGCAAAAGAAAAACCTCACATTTCTGTGAGGTTTTTCTTTATACTATCCTTTATTTTATTCCGCTCCTTCCCTGCATCCTAAAACAAATAAATTTGTTCGGACTTACTGGCTGGGCACAGAGTTTGTGT
>CAZGFB010000077.1:0-3095 GCA_964525175.1 uncultured Candidatus Saccharibacteria bacterium
ATAATTTAGTGTCTCGCCATTCAATTTTAACAAGAACTATGGTGAGACTCAAATCATATTTTTTAATTAATATTTGGTATCTACATAATATCCATATCTACCCCCGCAACGATAACCACCTTTATCTTTATGCTCACGAAGAGTGCTATCATGCGTACTTTTTGGAAATTTTTTTCCACAATAACTACATTGATAAATATATTTTGGTCCAAGCGAAGAACGCCTAGGCGTTCTTAATAGGCTAGATATTATTCGTGGACGTGGTGCAGGTGTTGGTCTATTTGGATCAAAAAGATAACGATTTTCAGGAACCTCTCCAGCTTTGGATAGTTCAATTTGATGTCTGGGCACAAACTTGATATCAGTATTTTCAATAGAACTCATATGTTCAGCGACAAATCTCTTTGTTCCTGGTTCACTTACTCCACCACTAAGTTTATGGGCAAAGAAGTATTCTCGCTCCACCCCGTCCCTTCGTTGTTGGTATTTTAGTGAATACGGTTCAACTAATCTTTCCTCGCCTTTGTAAACAATTTTTAGAAGAGTTTGTGTTCGCCCCGCTTGCATTATTGGTATCCGTAAATCTGCTTCGAAATAAGCAAACTGCGTATAGCCATTGTCGGGATAACCAACAAACAAAGCTTCGAGGTCTGTAACAAAAATTAGAATTGCATCTTCTACAGTCATAAGATACTTTTTTGCACATATCACGGATTTAGCCCACTCCACTCTAAAATAATCAAAGGGGGTTTTGTGTAATATTTCTTTCAAAACATAAGGATTCTTTTTGAAAATTGTTTTTTGCACAAAAGTTTCAATAACCTCTCCTTTGTTTAAGTTACCACCTAACAGGTTAATAGAATATACATAATCAAAAAGGTCAGGGGCATGCTGGCGTTGCAAAAGACATTTTAGTTTTGTTGCAATAATTTCTTCCAGTTTCATACACCGAATATTACAAACAATTTCATTTGCATCAGAATATGGGTGTATTAGTTTAACGTTTTGAATAGGAAGTACGACCCTATCAAAACGAGTAATATCCATAGAAATTTTTAATTTGATGTGGTCAGACTCACCATTAAATCCCTTAAAGTAAACTCTCGCCTCATATACTTTCAGGTCAGGGAGAGGTGCATCGGTTGCTGTAAACTTTTCCTCAACCTTAATGTCTTCTTTAACAAACACAATGCCAGATTTTTGTTGAATAGAATCACAAACAGTATTTATTTCCATAATGATAACTTCCTGAGTAATATCGTCAGGTATACCAAAGTCTAAATCATTTGAAAATCTAGTATTCTCAAAATAGCCTTTTCGTAACGCATTACCTCCTTTTAAGAAGATTCTGTCTTTTAAACCACTTGTGGTGAAAATACCAAAGATTAGCCAACCGAAAACATAATCACGCTCAACATTTGACGAGTGGATTTCAAACTCTTTTGATTTAGATTCAATTTCATCTTTAGTAATCATTCTCTTACCTAAACAGTTATCCTTTTATGAATCACTTCTGAACCTTTTGATTCTCTAGGAAAATTTCCATTTTCATCTCTGAATGAAATTTCCTTATGTGGATGGTTATCTTTCTTAGGGAACCAAGAGGCAATTTTTTCTATATCCGTAAACGGAGCAGACTGGAACATCTTTTTTATTGTTTCAAAATCTTTTCCCTTAAAAGATTCAGTTTCGGCTAGTTGCCAAAATGTAATGATTGCAATTTCATATTCCCACTTTGTGCTTTCGTGATATTTTTCCAGATGTTCAAAAAGCTCCTCTGTCAAATCCCACAATGAATCAAATAAATGATCTACCTCAATAATATCCCGCTCCGTGTTATTAGACTCTCTCAAATACATCATAAAAGCAGCGTTTAGGTGTGGGCTACCCCCATCTTGCCATCGTCCAGGATGGTTTTTTTCAGTTTCAACATAGTGCCTGCCAAAAACTTCTAACCAAGAGTAATCAACCTTGCCTATCAGGTGGGGAAAGTCTTTGAATTCCTCTTCTTTCTTTGCTTCCCACTCGGCATCAAATTTTTCATCAGCAACCGCTTCTCGCTCGTCTTCCTTCTGACGATAAATACGATAAATGTAATAAGCTATTATTGCCAGAAGTATGTAAAGAATAATCATAGTAATTTTATTTAATTATTTTAATACTCAACCTCAAAATTTAAGACAGAAAAAGAAACGTGACCCAAGGCATTACCAAAACCAACAGATTCTTTACTTGGACTACCTCTCCAGACATCCATAAACTCTTTGGGTTTGTTTTGATCATCAAAGGAGACGGGCACTTTTATTTTAACCGCGTCATCTGCTGGACTTCCTGAATTAGTTAATCTGCCATTTATGTCAAGCTCAACAACATCCGTGAGTGGAGGAGTTAGTAACACCATATTTTTTTGCCCATTTCCTTCAACATTAAGAGATAAACAACCACGCCACATGCCCCACGAAAGCATTCCAATTTTGGCTTCTTTTTTAATAATATACTTAAGCTCCTCATTGATGTTCTCTAAAAAATCAATGCCACTAATATTTTGAGAAATAACTCCTTTGTTTCTATGAAAATATGCGTTACTAGTTTGACCAATAGGCAACATATCAATTACATATTTTTGCACCACAGCATCTCCCCAAGCCCCATATTCCTCTCTCTTGATTTTATCTATATTTTCAAATTTACCACCAGCTTTTAACCAGTCACCGATAGCGGTGATATTAAATTCAATAGTTACCTCAACAACTCGTCTATCTTTTTTTATTCCAAACATAATATTTAAAATTATTTTAATAAATCCTCCATAGGAACGCCTAACGACTTGGCGATTTTTTGAATTGTTTGAACACTTGGCTTTGTAACAACACCACCCTCAATTTTCGTAAGGGTAGAATATTTGATGTCCGCTTTCTTCGCCAAGTCGTCTTGCGTCAATCCTTGTTTTGCGCGTATTCTTTTTATGTTTTCTGATATAGTTGCCATGGTATCAAAACTTTGATAGTATTATCTTATGAGACGATTCTTTCTTTACTCACAAAACAATGATAGCAAAAATTGTGGATTAATTCAATCTATATTTCTTAATTCTA
>CAZGFB010000078.1:0-3011 GCA_964525175.1 uncultured Candidatus Saccharibacteria bacterium
TTGGAAACAAAGATATTTTGCTTTCAACTGTGGTTGTTGTGCTTGTGGGTTTTATTGCAATGCTTTCAGATATGTTTCTTCGAATGTCGCTTTTTGGTGGGAGAGATAGTGAAAATAAAGGAAACGGTATTCTTATGATTGTTGGAATTGTTTTAGTTGTTCTCTCGCCGATTATCGCAACGATAATTCAACTTGCGATTTCTAGAAAGCGCGAATTTCTTGCGGATGCTTCAGGGGCTTTGCTTACAAGATATCCAGAAGGTCTTGCAGGCGCATTACAGAAAATTAGTTCCTACAATCAACCAATGCAAAAAGCTTCAAATGCCACAGCTCACCTTTTCATATCTAGTCCATTTGGAGGAAAAGCAATGAAAGGTGTTGCAAAATTGTTTATGACACATCCACCGGTGGAAGAAAGAATACAAGCTTTGCTTTCTAAATAATTTTTAATTTTGTAATTTTTAATTTTCATGTCCCAGTTTATTGCGTTATCTGGGATAAATTATTTCTTAATTTTCAAATTTAACGGCAATATGGAAAATATCAACGAAGAAAATTTAAGAGCTTTTATTTTTGAAGCGAGTAGATCAACTTATGCTTCAGGAGATAAATCTTTGCGTCAGAAACAGGCCGATAGTTCAACCTCTATTCAATTTGAAAGTGGAAAATATAAATACCACGATAATTATTTTGGCGGTGAGCCGTATGGAGGGAGGGAAGTTGTCTTTTATGAAAACAAACCACTGTGGATGATGGTTTATTATGGGTTTGTTTATCCAGAAGTAGAAAAAGAACTTGTTTATGCTTTTCTAACCGAATCTCTCTCGAGCTCTAGTGTTGGAGTACCTTACCGGGGACCTTATCTATTTGAAAAAGGTGATTGGAGATATGAAAATAAAGTGATTGGGGATGTAAAAAAGTTTAGGGGAGAGGAAAAGATTTTTGAAAATGATATTTGTGTTTATGAAGCGGATTATATGGGAGGATTAGTTGATCAGAATTAATTTAAAATAATACATATGAAAGAACTAGAAAATAGAAAAGGGAGAGCAAGAATTAATTTTTTTGATAGGTTGATAGCTAAAACTATTTTACCTTTTGTTCCCAGATCTTTAAAGCCAAATGCTGTGAGTATTTTTCGACTCGTTTGTATTCCTTTTGTAATTTATTTTTTAATTAATGAACAGTATTTGTGGGGTACAATAGTTTTCACTATTGCAGCATTTTCAGATGCACTCGATGGAGCAATGGCGCGAGTGCGCCATCAAATTACCGGTGAGGGGAAAATACTTGACCCAATAGCGGATAAGCTCTTGATTGGCTCAGCTTCTGTTATTTTAATAAGTAAATATATAAGTTGGTCTATAACTATTTTAATTATTCTACTTGAATTAATGATTATATCTATTGCATTATTTAAAAAGTACACAATGAAGAAAGTTGTTCTCCAAGCAAAACTTTCTGGAAAAATAAAAATGGTACTTCAGTGCGCTGGTGTGATTATACTTTTATTTTTTATTCTTACACAAATCCCAGCTCTACTCTTAGTTTCAGAAATTATTCTTTGGTTGGCCATAGCTTTCGCTGTGGTCTCAATGTTTGCGTATAATTCGATTTAAAAATTGTTAATTTTTAATTCATTATTATTCTCAAAAGATTCAACTCTCTCTAATTTTTGCTCCAAAATAGTATCGCCTTCACCGAAAGTAAAAGCTCCTTTTATTTTCTCTCCATCTAAAACTTTTGGTAACCAAAAAATATCATCGGGCCACATATCTTTAAATGGAATTTCTGAAATTTTATACCACTTTGGTAACATCTCTTCGCTTTCCTCGGGCTCTCCATCCCATTCTTCTGAAAAATATGTTTGAACAGTTTGGCAGAAAGCTTCGTTGTGCGGAAAAGTAAAATCAAGCTCTGCGACTTTATAAATATTTTTTGCAGTGATTCCAATTTCTTCTCTAGCTTCTCGAACCGTTGTTTCTTCAATAGTTTCACCTAGATCTGGCTTACCCCCGAGTCACAAATATTTTTCTACTGAAAAATTTTCTGACCACGGCTCGGACCGTCGTCCTCCGCCCTTGCGAAAGTGCTACTCAGCACTTTCTCACCATTCCAACGTCCAGCTCCAAGTCACATATAAAATTCTACTGAATTTTTATGCGACCCCGACTCGTGCCGTCGCACTCCGTCCTTGCGAAAGCATTCCTATGCTTTCTCACCGCGTTTTTTCATCGCAAGGCAAATATCTGAAATTTTACCATCCGTCTTTTTAATTAAAAATAGTAGTGATACGTTTCTCATTCCTGTATTTTATACCCTGTAAATTATTGGTCAACTCATAACCCTTCAAATTTTTTGTTCATACAATTTCACTTAATCAATGAAATTGCAAAAATTCATGTGAACAAAAAGTTTTAAGGGTGAATTGATTTTTTGTTTGAAAGTACTAATATAGACATTGGTGAACCAGCGAAGCGAAATTTACACAGGTCTTTGGGGATAAAACGCCGTTTCCCAGTGGCGCTTCTAAACGGGTGCGGACTTAAAACACCGTCCGTTATCAATGTGTGAGATTGAGGGTTCTTTTTAAATGTTTCGATGTGCCCGTCACCTGTGTGTGGCCTAACGGTCATTTGTTCGCGGGGCGAAGTTTCTATTTTTGGAGAACCCTCATTCTCTGACTTTCCAAACTACATAATCTGAAATAATGATTATGTAGTTTTTTTAAAAATTAATACTACCTATAAGTGACGGCCGTCACTTATGGGTAGTATTTGCATTATTTGGGAGAGGTTGAGCCTCCGCAGGGAAATTTTAGTTTCGTAAAACCAAAATTTTCACAGCTCTGGCTCGGTATTTTTCTGTGCTCAGAAAAATATACCTGTGCCTTTCGAATCCCCACGCAAGCAAAATTCTTTGCTTACCCTCCGCAGTTTTTCACTTCGTTTCAAAATTGCGGTGTTTGTTGGACAAAGTTCGAATGTATTTTGAGTTAAATCCTGACTCGG
>CAZGFB010000079.1:0-2925 GCA_964525175.1 uncultured Candidatus Saccharibacteria bacterium
CCTCGGCTCGTCAGCCTCCGGTCTTGCGAAAGCATACCCATGCTTTCTCACCCGCTCGCGAGAATGACAATGCGGGAGAATTAAATGCAGATGCGAGACTGGATTCCGGCCTTCGCCGGAATGACATACAGATACTTTGTATTATTCTTAATTCATAATTCTTAATTCGTAATTCTTTGCCTACATTCCTTCATTTTTTAGTTCATCGATTAGCTTCGATGCCTGCTTTGAGATTTTTTTAGGAAGTTGAATTTCTATATGAACTAGAAAGTCTCCCCTCCTTCTCCCTTCTGTCGGTACACCCTTTTCTTTCATTCGAAGAATCTCACCGAAGTGCACACCCTGAGGAATCTTCAAAGTCACCGGACCGTCCAAAGTCTCTATTAGATGCTCACCGCCCAGCAGAGCCTCTGTGAGCTTGATAGGCAGTCTCATTACAAGATTGTTGCCTTCTTTGTGTATTTGAGAATGAGCCTTCACATGAGCTCGAATATACAAGTCTCCGGTTGTTCCATGCGGAGCTGTCTCGCCTGCCCCAGAAAGTCGCACCATTTCCCCATTCTCAATACCTGAAGGAATTTTTACTTTCAAGCTATGCTCTTTTCGATACACAGTATGGCCGTGGCAAACTTTACATTTCTGTTTTGGAATTTTACCTGACCCATTACAATCCGGACATGTTCGCTGAGTAGCAAAAGATCCAAAAATTGAATTCTTAGTTTCTGTAATTTTTCCATCTCCATGACATTTAGCACAAGTTACTATTTCAGTATTTGGTTCCCCTCCTGTTCCATTACAATGATCACATTTTGACATTGTGTTTAAGTGAATATCTTTTTCCACACCAAAAATTGATTCTTTGAATGTAAGTTCGATATCAATAGAGATATCATTACCACGAGGAGTTCTTTCTCTTCTTCCTCCACGTCCTCCACCAAAAAATTCTCCAAAAATATCACCTAAATCAAATTCCATATTTCCACCCTGCTGAAATCCGGAAAAATCAAATCCTCCGAATCCTCCACCTTGCCCACCACCAAAACCACCAGCATCGGCACTTCCAAAAGTGTCGTATTGCTGACGCTTTTTTTCATCAGAAAGAACGCTATATGCTTCGCTGGCTTCTTTGAATTTTTTATCATCACCTCCAGTTTTATCTGGATGATGTTCATGCGCCAGCTTACGAAACGCTTTTTTAATTTCGTCTGCTGAGGCGTTTTTTTCTATTCCTAATGTTTTGTAGTAGTCTTTGGACATATATTGAGTTTAAAGTTTAAGGTTAAAAGTATAAAGTAAGTGTTTTCACTTTATACTTTCTACTTTTTACCTTCTACTATTTTCCGTCTTCCTTAGGTTCCTCCTTAAATTCTGCATCTCGTACAGTCTCATCTTTTGGAGCTTCATTTACAGGTTGTGCTTGAGCTTCAGCGTTTTGCTTTGCCATATGCTCACCAATTTTTGACATTTCTGTTGAAAGTTCGGCTGAAGCTTTTTTTATAGCTTCCATATCTGTTCCGTCTTTTACCTTTTTCAATTCTTCAACTTTTTCCTCAACACCTTTCTTGATTTCTTCTGTAATCTTGTCAGCATTATCTTTCAATGATTTTTCTGCAGTATATATTAACTGATCTGAAATGTTTTTTGCTTCAACCGCTTCCTGCTTCTTTTTATCTTCCTCGGCATGAAGCTCTGCATCTTTTTGCATTTTAGCAATATCATCTTTTGAAAGACCTGAACTTGCTTCAATGCGAATTGATTGTTCTTTACCAGAAGCTTTGTCTTTAGCTTTTACACTTAGAATTCCGTTTGCGTCCACATCAAATGTCACCTCTACTTGAGGCACACCTCGTGGTGCTGTTGGAATTCCATCGAGAATAAATCGTCCAAGCGATTTGTTATCTTGAGCCATAGCTCTTTCGCCTTGCACAATATGAATTTCCACAGAAGTCTGATTGTCAGCAGCGGTTGAAAATGTTTGTGATTTTGATGTTGGAATTGTTGTGTTTTTCTCAATCAATTTTGTAGCAACATTTCCCATTGTTTCAATACCAAGTGAAAGAGGAATAACATCGAGCAGAAGAACGTCTTTCACATCTCCTGAAAAAATACCTCCTTGAATAGATGCACCAATAGCCACCACCTCGTCTGGGTTCACACCCATGTGTGGTTCTTTGCCGAAGAATGCTTTTACTGCATTTTGAATTGCTGGCATTCTTGTTTGCCCTCCCACAAGAATCACCTCGTGAAGATCTTCTTTTTTGAATGGAGAAGCTTCAAGTGCCCGTTTTGTGATTTCCATTGCACGGTCGATAAACTCTTGTGTTAGCTCTTCTAGTTTTGTTCTAGTTATTTTAAGAAGAAGATGTCTTGGTCCTGAAGAATCTGAAGTTACGAAAGGAATATTTATTTCAGTCTCTACTGCAGTTGAAAGTTCAATCTTTGCTTTTTCTGCAGCTTCATCGAGTCGCTGTAAAGCAAGGGCATCCGTCCGAAGGTCTATGCCAGATTCTTTTTTGAATTCATCTGCAATATAGTTTAGAATTTTTTGGTCAATATCTTTACCTCCAAGGTGCGCATCTCCATCTGTTGATTTCACTTCCACAACATCACCACCCACTTCAAGAATTGAAACATCGAATGTTCCACCTCCGAAGTCGAAGACAGCAATTTTTTCATCCTTCTTTTTGTCGAAGCCATATGCAAGAGCTGCGGCAGTTGGTTCGTTGATAATTCTTTTTACATCAAGCCCCGCAATTTTTCCAGCGTCTTTTGTTGCTTGTCTTTGTGCATCGTTGAAATATGCAGGAACTGTAATCACAGCTTCTGTAATAGTTTCACCAATACGTGCTTCTGCATCTGTCTTTAGTTTCTGAATGATCATCGCTGAAATTTCTTCAGGTCGATACCATTTTTCTCCCATCTTTA
>CAZGFB010000080.1:0-2842 GCA_964525175.1 uncultured Candidatus Saccharibacteria bacterium
AATATGAACATGAAAAGTTGCCTTATATTAAGACAATAGGGTTTTTCTTTGATATAATAGGCTACTACAAGAATAAGCTATTTTTATGTGGCAACTTTTTATAAATAAAAACTTAGTAGGATAAATGACTCAAGATGAAGCTTTTGAAATTTTAAAGACGGGGAATAATGTGTTTATAACTGGCTCGGCTGGGTCTGGTAAAACACATCTCATCAACCGCTATATTGCATTTTTGCGTGAACATAAAGTTGATGTAGCTGTGACTGCTTCAACAGGTATTGCTGCAACACATATGGGTGGGGTAACGATTCATTCTTGGAGCGGGCTCGGTATTAGAGACGGTCTTTCGGAATGGGATCTTGAAATTTTAGAATCGAAAGCATATCTTTGGAAGCGTTTTGAAAATGTAAAAGTTTTGATAATTGATGAGGTTTCAATGATGCATCATTTTCGCCTTGATATGGTTGACAGAATTATTCGTCACTTCAGAAGAAACACAAAACCTTTCGGAGGAATACAAGTTGTACTTGTTGGAGATTTTTTTCAGCTTCCTCCCATCTCACGAGCTGGCGAGCCAGATGCACATTTCATATTTAAATCTGAAGCTTGGAAAGATAGTGATTTTACAGTTTGTTATTTAACTACACAATTTAGACAAACAGACGATGCGTTCTTAACGGTGCTTAATGCGATTCGCGCAAACGATGTTGACGAAGAAGCTCGAGAGCATTTACGAAAAAGATATAAAAAGAAACCAGAAGTTGATATTGAACCTACTCGACTTTTTACACATAATGCAGATGTTGATAATGTGAATGAAAAAGAGTTAGATAAAATTAATGGAGATGCAACAGAATACGAAATGACAGGGAAGGGCTCAAAAAATCATGTAGAACTTTTGAAAAAACATTGTTTGGCGCCAGACACACTTCGATTAAAAGTTGGGGCTAAAGTGATGTGTGTAAAAAATAATCCTGAAGGTAGGTATGTGAATGGAACTCTGGGTGTTGTTGTGTCTTGTGAGAAATGGGAAGACCCGGTGATACGAGTTGCGAATGGTTCAGAATTAAAAATTGGGAGAGTTGATTGGCAAATTGCAGATGAAGATGGAAAAGTAAAATCATCTATAAATCAGTATCCGCTTCGCTTGGCCTGGGCTATCACTGTGCATAAAAGCCAAGGAATGTCTCTTGATGCTGTGGAAGTTGATCTTTCGAAATCATTTGAAAAGGGGATGGGATATGTGGCTCTTTCTCGTGTTCGCTCACTTGCTGGTCTTTCTATTTTAGGCATCAATGAGACGGCGTTTCAGGTCAATGACGAGGTTTTGGAGTATGATGCCGAGCTAAGAGAGCTTTCAAAAATAGCTAGAAAAGCTTTGAAAGAAACAGCCCCGGAATCACTCAAAAGAAAACAAGATGCATTTATTGCAAGTATATCTGATGTAAAGGTAAAGACGAAGAGTAAAAAGCGTAGCACATACGATATTACAAAAGATTTTATTTTGACTCAGGTGCCACTCGATCAAATTGCAAAAGATAGAGATATGACGAAAGAGACAATCGTAAGTCATATCGAAAAAATAATTGAAGAAGATACAACATTAGATGTTTCATATTTGCTAGCACATCTTTCACAAAAGAAATTACAAAAAATTCGAGAAGCGATTGAAAAAGTACATAAAGAGTCTGATAAGGTTTTGCTAACACCTGTGAAAGAAATTGTTGGTGATGATGCAACGTATTTAGATATTCGTTTGGTAAGATTGGTGATGGAGAAGGAAAATTTGTTGTAGGTGTTCTATTGTTCAAAATGTTCTAAAAGAAAATTCAAAAAATTCATTCGATATATCGAATGAATTTTACATTAGAACAACTAGAACATTTAGAACAATTACAACATTTATATCCATCCACATAACTGTGGATGAAAATGTTTGCATTTATTTTTGATGTGATATAATAACTGTACAAGCTCGAATGAGTTTTATTGGGATCAATATTTTTTTGGTTCGACGCCTAAAAAAATATTATATCTTAAGTGTGAGGTGAAGATATGAATGGTCGATACATCTATACTTTTGCTTCATAACTAAGTTTCTCGTTTGAAAAATAAAAGAGCGACCGGAGCCTAGCTCCGGTCGCTCTTTTGCATTGGCATAAAAATATACAATATAGTGTTATAATTAAGTAATGAAGAAAATTATACTAATTATTTTATTTATACTATTAATTGTCGCGGTTATATTTTTGGTGAAAAATAAGGCCGTTGCTCCTTCTTCTACGTATACACAAAATCAGGCTGTATCAGATTTCAAAAATGGAACTTATGAAATTGACGGTGTACTTATTAATTTAAAAGATGGTCAAAACGAACAGAAAATTCCAGGCTCTGTAACGACCACAACTACATCATATTTTGGAAATACGGCTAAAGGAGATATAAATGGCGATGGAAAAGAAGATGTTGCTTTTCTTCTTACTCAAGATGGTGGAGGCTCAGGATTGTTTCTATATCTTGCTGTTGCATTAAAAACTGAAAAAGGATACATATCAACAAATACAATTTTCTTAGGAGACAGAGTTGCTCCGCAAAATACACAAATTAAAGATGGTGTAATTATTGCAAACTATGTGGATAGATTACCAAACGAACCGATGTCTGCCGAGCCAACTATGGGTGTGTCTAGATATTTTAAAATTGAGAATAATAAGCTTGTGGAGATAAAAGGAGAATTCGGGGAAGTTCAGTAGTATTTTTTTCGACCGCTCCGCCAGACAGCCCTGGCTCCTTACAGGAGCTGTCCACTCATTGGATATTTATTTCGCAAGCTCATAAATAT
>CAZGFB010000081.1:0-2839 GCA_964525175.1 uncultured Candidatus Saccharibacteria bacterium
TTCATTCGTGTATTGGTGTCGTGTTCACAATCTTTTCCACAACTTTACTATTACATAATGCATAAGTATTGTATAATAAATACCAATGGGATTATTTTCTAGTTCAAATAAAAAATACACAGAGCTGATATGTGATATTGGCAATAAAAGTGTCGGTATTGCTCTGGTTGAATATACTTTTGGTGAAAATACTCCAAATATAATTTTTAGTGAAAGACTTTATTCAAACTCAAGAAGAGAAAAAGATTTAGAAAATACACTATCTGTATTAACAAAAGATTTAAATGTTTTGTTATATAATGTTTTAAGTCATAGTGTTATAAATAAAATTAAGCCTGATAAAATATATTGTTTTTATTCCTCGCCTTGGTATGTTGCACAAACACATATTTTAAAAGTAAAGCAGGTTGAGCCTTTGGTTTTTACACAACAAGTCCTCAATAAAATATTGGAAGAAACAGAACATCATTTTCTTTCATCGAAAGATAATAAAAGCTCATCTGTGGAGACAAGTAATTTGGTGCTTGCCGAAAAAAGGGTAACAAATGTTAAGCTTAATGGATACTCGACACATAATCCTTTTGGTAAAAAAGCTAAAGAAATTGAGGTGTCAGTATTTTTGAGTGCTATTTTAGAAGAAACTGGTTTACTTGTAGAGGATTCTATTAAAAGGATTTGGAAAAATATACCAATCGAGCATCACACTTTCCCAGTCGCATCTTTTTCTATACTTAAAACTGTTTTCAATACTTTCGGGAGTTTTCTTTTGGTTCACATAGCGGGCGATGTTACTGATTTATCTTTAGTGCACGATAATAAAATTTTAGATACCGTATCTTTCCCAATGGGCAAGGTAAGTATTGTTGAGCGTATTGAAAAAGAATGTAATCTTGATTATGAATTAGCTCTATCCGCATTTTCGATGTATATCAAAGATGAAATTCACCCTGAAAACACAACACGATTAAACCAAGCGATTGATCAAGCAAAAAAAGATTGGACAGCACATTTTGAAAACTCTTGTAGTCTTCTTATGAAGAATACAATAATCCCACCTTCGGTATATATTGTTGCTAGTGAAAAAACTCTACCTTTCTTTGAGAAAGTAATCAAAAATTTTGGTTTTGGTGGCTACTTGTCTGCTGATAAAGAATTGAAAATCTATCCTGTAACAAAAGACTTATTTAATAAACATATTACTTACTCCTCACCGGGGAATAAAGATTTGTTTTTAGAGATTGAGACCTTGTATATAAATTTGATTTCATCAAAAGAAGAAAAAATAAAAAATAACTATATTTTAGAAACATATGATTAAGAAAAAAAACATACAAGACATAACTCCAAAACATCGTTCGATTCGAGATATTAGTATTGAGGATGTTGGAAGAGACGAGTCGACTCGGAGAAAAATCGAAAAAAAGCTTGAAAGCAAACCTTTAATAAAAAAAGCTGTAAGGCGTTCTGTTGCATTACCAGAAGAAGAAAGTCATCACTTTGATTTTAACTCTGAATATGTTTCCCATTCACACAAGCCACGTTGGGGCATGGTTATTATTTGGTTTGCTGTAATCCTTGCTCTTTTGGGCTGTTTTGTTTTTATTTCATCATTTTTTCATAGCACAAATATTGATTTAAAAATTAAAGAAACAACAACTCCCGTTGATTTGACTGTAAATATGGTGAGGAAGGTGGAGTCGGGTGTTTTGCCTTTTGAAATTGTGAGTTTAAGTAAAGAAGCTAGTGAGATTGTTCCTGCAAATGGTGAAAAAGAAGTATCTGTTAAGGCGACAGGCCGTGTGGTTATATACAATAAGAATACAGTTGCTCAAAAATTGATTTCACAAACAAGACTTGAAGCACCGAGCGGGAAAATTTACAGGCTTACTTCTACTGTGACGGTGGCCGGCGCTAAAAAAAGTGGAAGCACTTTGATTCCTGGTAGTTTGGAAGTCACAGCCACAGCTGATGCACCAGGTCCGAGTTACAATTCTGGACTTGTAGATTTGACCATCCCTGGCTTTAAAGGAACAGCAAAATATGAAACTATATATGCAAGATCAAAAACTCCATTTGAAAATGGTGCTTCAGGAATTGTAAAAGTTGCCGAAAAAGAAGATTTGCAAAAGGCTCAAGAAAAAATTAAAGATGATTTAAGTAAACAATTACTAAGTAGTGCAAATCAACAAATTCCAAATTCATTTATTTTGCTTCCGAATATATATTCAATTCGCTACTCATCATCTACGCAAGAAACAAAAGACAATTTGCTTATGTTAAAACAGAAAGCAGATTTTGTAGGAGTTTTGGTTGATTCTAAAAAAATATCAGAACTTCTCGCAAAAAAGGCAATACCAGGATATTCGGGTGAAAGTATTCTCGTTTCAAATTTAAAAGATCTTTCATATTCCTACGCAAGTAGCTCAGTTTCCCTTGGTGTAAATACAAACAACCTCTCTATTTCAATAAAAGGAGATGCACACTTTGTATATGGCTATGATGCCGAAGGATTGAAGGCAGATTTGGCCGGTATTTCGAGAGAATCGTTTGCTACGGTAATCGCCACGTATGCTGGAATAGAGAAAGGAAATTCAACAATTAAGCCATTTTGGCGCTCTAAATTCCCAACAGATTTGGGCAAGATTATTATTAATGAGGAGAAGTAATAGCAGAGGGAGAAAAAGCCTTGACTTAAAGCTCTCCTTTTGCTATTATGGTACCCACTGTTTTGAAATTAATGGACAACACAAAAAACATTGTTATGGGGACAGTTATTGAGGCTTTGCCTAATACGTTCTTTCGAGTTGAACTAGAAACTGGCGAGGTGGTACTTTCGTAC
>CAZGFB010000082.1:0-2745 GCA_964525175.1 uncultured Candidatus Saccharibacteria bacterium
ACAAAACTTCAAATCCACCAAGAACTAGTCAATAATGGATTTGATATAAGCTATTCTACTATTGCAATCAAAATTAATCAAAAACTTAACAAATCTAAAGAATGCTTTATCAAACAAACCTATGAATTCGGTTGCAGATTAGAATATGACTTTGGGGAAGTCAAACTAGTAATAAACGGTAAATTGGACACATATCATATTGCTGTAATATCCTCACCTGCAGCGGACTTTAGATGGGCATTCCTGTACAAAAACCAGAAGAAAGATGTGTTTATGGATTCCCATGTTAAATTTTTTGAAATGGTTAAGGGCGTCTATAGAGAAATTGTCTATGATAATATGAGAAATGTTGTTGCAAAATTTATTGGTAGGAATGAAAAGACTCTAAATGAAGAGTTAATTAAGATGTCGATATATTATGGCTTTGAAATCAATGTAACTAATTGTTTCAGTGGCAACGAGAAGGGTCATGTCGAGGGTAGTGTGAAAATTATTAGAAACCATATTTTTGCTACAAATTATGAATTTACAACATTTGAAGATGCCCAAACATACTTACATAGCCAACTTCTTAAAATGAATGAAGGCAGTAGTATAGATGCTGAAAAAAAATGTTTATTGCCTTACAAGCCGAAATTAGAACTAGCAAGTATTAGTTCTAATGATGTAAATAAATATAGCTTTATACGAGTAGATAATAATTTTTATTCAGTTCCAGATTATTTAGTTGGCAAAGGAGTTAGTGTCAAATCCTATTATGACAAAATTGTAGTCTATGCTCACAACATTTTTGTTTGCGAGCATAAAAAAATAGATGGATTTGATGAAATAAGTATTGATATCAGGCACTACTTAAAATCATTCTTAAAAAAACCGGGAGCTGTAAAAAACTCATTAGCGCTTAAGAGCGTTCCCTATTTAAAATCCATCTATGATAAATATTTTAGTACTAATCCAAAGAAATTCATAGAGATTATTGCAAAAAATAAGGAAAATGATTTAAAAGAATTAGTAAAAATATTTGATGACTATACAAAAGCATATGCTAACTCTGTTCCTATTGATAATATTGCTGCAAAAAAGGATATTTATCAAGTAGCTAAATCTCAAATGATAAGATACGACGAATTATGTATCAGAAAGGTGGTTCAAAATGCAAATTAAAGAAATGACTTTCGAACTAAAGCTGCCATATATAAAGGAAAACTATCAAATGCTGATTGATGAAGCAAACCACACAAAGATGGATTATAGCGTATTCTTATCAAATTTATTAGAAGGAGAAGTTTCCCTAAGAAAAAGAAATGGCATGAAACATAGAATGAGAAATGCGAAGTTCCCAATGAAAAAATATTTAGAGGACTTTGATAGAAATAAATATGCAAGCGAATTCAAAAAGAAATTTGAAGAATTAGAGACTCTAAACTTTATTGACAATAAGGAAAATATAATTCTTATAGGGACGCCTGGTTCAGGCAAAACGCATTATTCAATTGGGCTAGGGATAAAAGCTTGTTTAAGTGGAAAAACAGTTTTGTTTTCTTCAGTTCCAAATCTGATTATTGAACTAAAAGAAGCAATGAGTTTAAATCAATTGAATTTTTATAGAAGAAAATTTGAAAAGTATGATCTTGTTATCTTGGATGAATTAGGGTATGTTTCTTTTGATAAGTCTGGCTGTGAAATCCTCTTTAATCTATTATCAAATAGGAATGATAAAGGTTCAATAATTATTACAACAAACCTTCCATTTGAACGTTGGGAAGAAATATTTAAAGACGCAATGTTAACAGGTGCTATCGTTGATAGACTTGCTCATAAAGCACATATATTAGATATTTCAAGAGAAACCAGTCATCGTTTTGAAGAAACAATTTCTTGGCTTAAATCTAAAAATCAATAAATGGAGGAAATAATAATGCTACTAACAAGAAAAAACTTAAAAGAATATCAAGAGGATATGCGGATCTACATTCCTGAAGAACTGCAGAAAAAAATATTAGATATATATGGAACTCTGGAACCTGATGAAAATGGACATCTATGTGAATTTACAGAGCAAGATATTTATGAACAGTTAAGAAAAATAATTATTGATAAAAAGCCTTCTACAATTGATTTTGATAATGAAGGTAGACCAAATTTAAGTTGAGTATGAAGCTGCAAAGCAAGTGTTTATAGTATTTCTGCATAAAATGTTCATTAATTAATTTTTGACTGGAGGTAGTAACAAATGTCTAGAAAAACAAACCAGCAATTGGAACAAGAAAACAAAGAACTTCTGATAGTTATTAAAACCTTGACTGATAAATACAACAAGCTAGAGGCTGAAAATTGTGCGTTAAAGCAGCAAATTAAGGATAGACAATTAGTTTTATATTGCAAAGAAAAAAATGAGCGAGGAGCTGGTAGGAAAAGTATTGTGACAAAAGAGGTTAAAAACCAGATATATAAATTGTTTGAATCCTGTTGGACAATGGATGAACTTGCTAAGAAATTTAATTTGTCAAAGGGAACCATTTTTAATGTTATACATGAACCGGAATAGTCAATAATTAATATTTGACTAAGGAACTTAAAAAAAGATATTAAAAGTACAAGCAGTTAGTCAATAATTAATTATTGACTAACTGCTTGTAAAAAAACTTTATTATTTATTAACAGTCTAATTTTATCTTGAATCAAGAAATTAGTGGACCAGATTTCAATAATAAAAGTGGACCATTTTTCACTTGACATATACAA
>CAZGFB010000083.1:0-2683 GCA_964525175.1 uncultured Candidatus Saccharibacteria bacterium
TGTGCTTCTAATATTTCTTTATAATGTTGTTTATCGTTCATACAGTTTTAATTATTTGATAATTAAATCCTTCTGCAAATTTTATATCATTCATTCGCGGCCCGTCTCACAAAAGCGGAATTCTGGGCTTTGTTTTGAATTTAATATTTTTAATTTAGGATTTGTTTCGGATTTCGAATTTCGTGCTTCGAATTTCTAAGACTGGATTCCGGTCTTCACCGGAATGACAGCTGTAAGTTAATTCTATTGTTTAAATTGACTTGTGGCAAGCCTTTTTGCTATTTCATCCAATGTCTCAAAATCTTTCGCAATAAGCAAAAACTTATCGTTAATAAACGTGTAATACATCAATGTCTTACCTGAAACAGTCTTAAGCACTCTCAAGTCTCTGTTGTTGATAACTTCATCTTTAAAAGCTAATGAATTTGCAATAATATAGCGTGATTTAAACGCTTTTTGTTCAATTTCATTCATTTCAGGCACTGTACTTGCTTGCCCTCCTAAGTTTTGCTTGTCAAAAGTTTGGAGGGTTGAAGTACTTGCTGTGATTAAAGATGTTGTCGCTAAGGCCGTTGATGACGCTTGGCCGCCTAGATTTCGTGGAATCAAAGTTTGTTGAGTTGTTGTTGCAACATTCGCTGTGGTGGAAGCAGACGAAGTAGAAACGATTGGCACTATTGGATCCACCAAATCTTCTTTTGTGAAAAACAATTCACCAATATCATCCGCCATTGCAGGCTCCCACTCAAGCATTCCTGCATACATTTGACTAAATGAATCAGAAGAAAGCAAAATGAAAAAATTGTTTTTATCAACTTTTCCATTCAAGCCAGCCATAAAGTTTTCTCCAAAAGTCCTTGATAAAGCAGGTGGGATTCTTGTCTCCAAAATAGAGAAAAATTTCTCCGTTTTTAGCATTGATGTGCTTGTACCATTCTTCTCAAATATTGGTAGAAAAACCACAGTCGTTTCTTTTTGATATTTTTGTTTTTTTGCAGAGTCAACACCGTCTACCAAACTTTTACGTTCATTTGAATCTAAAGTAATAATAGTGTTTTCATCATACGGAATAATTGATTGAATTCGAACGTTTGTAACTGGAATATTTTTTTGACTGTTTACACTTAGGTAGTACAAGGCTCCGGCAACGCCCACACACGCAATTAAAATAATTAGAATACTTATAATTATTATGCTTGTATTTTTTGTCGATGTTGGACTCACTTCTTCTTCTTCAACTTTCTCAGCTTCCTGTTTCTTAGCTTCAGCCATCGCAATTTTTGCCATTGAAACATCATCTTTTTGCAAAGTATTTTTTAAATCATCAGCAAAAGTATGAATTGGGCTAATTGAAATTTTTTTCTCAGACTGAGGTTTTATATCATTCCCAGCTTGCCCCTGCTCCCCGTATGTCATCCTCGGGTACTCCCGGGGATCCAAGTTCGTATTTTCAGACTGGATTCCGCCGGAGTTTACACTCGTGAATACGGGTGCAGGAATGACAGAAGAAGAAATGCTATTCGGAGTTGGTACTATTTTTTCTTCAACTTTTGGCGTTGTTACATTAGAATTAAAAATACTTTTACCGTCTGGTTTTTGCCAAGAAGAAGTACCCCCACCTAAAGTAGGGTTAATTCTTATTTTTCCACTATTATTGTTTTGGTTGTTCTCCGTTGGTTCCATCCCAGTTAGAAATTTAAGCTTTTAATGATTTGTTTATATTTACACCCTATTGCCAATAATTCTTTGTGATCAATTACTTTTTTGAAATTTCTAAAGGGATAAATTTGTTGGCTTATCACCATATGGGTTTTTAATAAAGTTTGCATCTGCTGATTTAATAGAAAGATTAATTCTTTTTTTCTCATCAATCTCTTTTATTATAACAGGAACTTCCATTCCTTCACGCAATACATCTGTAATTCTATTTACACGGAAAGATGCAATCTCTGAAACATGCACCATTCCTTCAAAACCTGGAGCAAATTCTACAAAAGCACCGAAGTCCATGAGTCGTGTGACTTTACCCATAAATCTTTCTCCAGCTTTAAATTCTCTTGTTAAATTATACACTATTTCTCGAGCTTTTTCTGCAGAACCATTTTTTCCAATCAAGAAAACAGTTCCATCTTGTTCAATATTTATTTCTGCACCAGTTTTTTCTTGAATTTCTTTTATCATTTTACCGCCAGGGCCTATTACTGAGCCAATCAATTCTTTGTTGATTGAAAGTGTCAAAATCTTTGGAGCATTTGGGGAAATATTTTCTCTTGGCAAATTAATAGCTCCGCTCATCACATCAAGAATTTTAAATCGTGCCTCTTTTGCTTTTTGTAATGCAATAGAAAGTACAGGAATAGGGATTCCATCAACCTTAATATCCATTTGAATTGCAGTAATTCCACTTCGTGTTCCAGCCACTTTAAAATCCATATCACCAAATTCATCTTCGGGACCTTGAATATCAGTAAGCACCTTATATGTATTTTCATCTTTCATCATAAGACCGCTCGCTATACCCGCCACAGGAGCTGTGATAGGCACACCTCCGTCCATCATCGCAATACATCCCGCACATACCGCTGCCATTGATGTGGAGCCATTTGAAGCCATTGATTCGGAAACTAAGCGAATAGTATATGGAAAATCTTTTTTATCTGGCACAACTGCTTTCAAAGCTTTC
>CAZGFB010000084.1:0-2647 GCA_964525175.1 uncultured Candidatus Saccharibacteria bacterium
TTACACCAAAGGATGAAATTGAGGGTGATATGGGCCAGCAACACGTGGGTAAGCAAGCACGTTTGATGTCACAGGCCCTAAGAAAACTCACAGCGATTGTTGCTCGTTCAAAAACTGTAGTTATTTTCATTAACCAAATTCGAATGCAAATTGGAGTTATGTTTGGAAACCCAGAGACAACCCCAGGAGGTAAAGCTTTGAAATTCTATACATCAGTACGACTTGATATTCGACGAATTGCGCAAATTAAAAAAGGCGAAGAAATTATGGGAGGACGAGTGCGAGTGAAGGTTGTGAAAAACAAAGTCGCCGCTCCGTTCAAACAAACAGAATTTGATCTTATGTACAATGAAGGAATTTCAAAAGAAGGAGAAATCATTGCTTTAGGAGAAAAAATGGGACTTGTATCAAAGTCGGGAGCTTCATATAAATATGGTGACACTCCCCTAGGCCGAGGATATGACGCCACCCGAACTTTCTTAAAAGAAAATTCAAAAATTTCAAATGAAATATTGAAAGAGATTCGAAAAAGATTGGCGAAGGGAGATGTTTTAGCTTCAGCGCCAAGTAAGGAGGAAGAAGATAGTGAGTAGTGTGTAGTTGGTAGTGAGTAGAAAATTCAAATACAAAATGCACGGCGCCTACGGCGCCGTGCATTTTGTATTCCTCTACTCACTACCCACTACTCACTACCAACTAATTCACCCTCTCAATATACTCCCCTGTTTCTGTATTAATTCTTACGACATCGCCTTCAGAAACAAATAGTGGAGCGGTAACTTTTACACCTGTCTCGAGTGTAATAAGTTTGTTTCCTCCTTTAGCAGTGTCTCCTTTTACCGCTGGAGGGGCCTCTGTGACCTTCAATTCCACCTTGGCTGGAGCTTTGATACCTATAGCTCTTTCTCCAAACATTAAAGCTTCAACTACAGTGTTTGGTTTTAAAAATTTACCAGCAGTCCCAAGAAGAGTTTCTGCTAATTGGAATCGTTTTGAAGGATTATTTTCTTCACAAAACCACCACTCGCCTTTATTTGTATAAAGGTATTTCATGCTCTGTTTTTCAATTTCTGCTTCTTCAACTTTTTCTGCCTGATGAAAAGTCATCTCCTTCATACTTCCAGAAATTAAGTTACGAAGCTTTGTTTTATTTTGAGGCTTTCGCTGTTGCATACGAAAAATATGATTGTCTATGACCTCATAAGGCTCCCCTTCTAGGATAATATATTTTCGAACTGTTATTTCACTGTAATCTAGCATGGACATGATATAAATGTAAAATTAAAATTAAAAATGTAAAATTGATATTCCTCTCCGTATGTCATCCTCGCTGTATCCAGCGGGGATCCAAGTCCGTATTCAATTCTGAATTAACTTGGATTCCCGGGAGTACCCGAGAATGACAGAGGTGGTTCTGTATAAATCTAAATCGTATGCAGATACTAACAAAATATAGTGATTAAGTCTAGGCGAAGAAATGCTTAACAAATAACCAATAACAGATAACTCATAACTTAAACACAGGACAAAAGGCCACGACGTAGTCGTGGCCTTTTGTGTTTTGTTACTAGTTATATGTTATTTGTTACTAGTTATCCTCTACCTCGCTATATATGGAAGCAATCCCATAAATCGTGAATTCTTGATAGAAAGAGCTAGAGCTCGCTGATGCTTTGCAGAAAGGCCTGTGCGCTTTCGTGACAAAATTCTTCCGTATGGATTTATAAATTTTTTCAAGATATCAACATCTTTGTAGTCAATATGCTTGATGCTATTTTGAGCAAAAAAGTCTTGTGCTTTGTTCATGGTTTTTTTTGATAATTTTTAATTTTAATTTTCTTTGACTCGACACCAATCCACGAATGAGTGCGAATGACGCGAATGGAATTCAGAATTCTATTCGTGTTATTCGTTGCATTCCATTAGTGTCATTCGTGCCGTGTTAACTTAAGGCTAGAATGGAATATCCTCTGGGTTAATATCTTCTTCTGGATAATTGATTGTGTCTAAACTAGGAGCTTCCTCCTTTGGTGTACTTGGTCCAGCAGATGGTGCAGAATATGATCCTGCTCCCGCCCCTGATCCAGGTGCTTGTGGGCCAAATTGGAAGTTATCTGCAACGATTTCTGTTCTGTATTTCTTTTCTCCTGTTGCCTTATCATCCCAACTTCGTGTCTGAATTCTTCCTTCAATAAACACCGGCTTACCTTTCTTTAAATATTGAGCCATTACCTCTGCAGGTCGTCCAAAAGCTGTAATATTGTGATATTCAACTTGTTCTTGCTTTGCGCCGTTCTTGTCTTTAAAAGTTCGGTTTGTAGCAATACCAAAAGAAACAACTTGTGTGCCCCCGGGAAGAGCTTTTAGCTCAGGGTCTCGAGTAAGGTTACCGTAAAGAAACGCTTTGTTTAAGTACATGATTTTTGATTATATTTAGCCTATTAACTTATACCTAGAATTATAGACTTTTCTTTTCAAATGACAACACTAACTCGACACGAATTTACGAATTGGAAACGAATGACACGAATGGAATTCTAAATTCCTGCATTCTATTCGTGTAATTCGCTGAGTTCATTCGTGTATTGGTGTCGTGTTTTATTCCACCACCAACTCATCAATTGTTTTATCGATTTCTTCTTCAGAA
>CAZGFB010000085.1:0-2566 GCA_964525175.1 uncultured Candidatus Saccharibacteria bacterium
TCAATTATCCACATAGCCTACTTAACGCTTCTGGCCTTGCTGTGGGGCTTCCAGAAGGCCAAATGGGTAATAGCGAAGTGGGTCACATG
Source organism: uncultured Candidatus Saccharibacteria bacterium (assembly GCA_964525175.1). GTDB lineage: Bacteria > Patescibacteriota > Minisyncoccia > Phycocordibacterales > CAIZIN01 > CAIZIN01. The sequence goes on from CAZGFB010000085.1 coordinate 90, forward strand.
ACCATAGGTGCCGGCACTCCAATAGACACAGATTTAGTAAAAATTCAAAAAAGTATCGACAATGGTGAATTCGCCAAAAACCATGCTTTCACTTCCCTCTTTGATCATGTAAAGAAAAATGATTCAACACTTCACGTGCAAGGACTTGTTTCAAACGGAGGTGTACACAGCCACTTTGACCACCTATTTGCATTCCTTAAAATTGCAAAAGAAAATGGAATTAAAAATGTTGCTATTCACGTATTCACTGATGGCCGTGATGTTGCTCCACAAAGTGCTGCAGGATTTATCAAAACTCTTGAAGAAGAAATTGCAAAAATTGGTATAGGTTTTATCGCTTCAATCTCTGGAAGATTTTATGCCATGGATCGCGACCACAACTGGGAGCGCCTTGAAAAAACTGAACAAGCTCTTTTTGAATGTAAGGGGAATATTTGTAAAATAGACCCAGCAACTTATGTTGAAGATTTATACAAAGAAGGGAAAGTTGATGAACTACTCGAGCCTATCGTTTGTTACGGGCCAGATGGAAAAGGATTTGCAATCGAAAAAGGTGATGGTATTTTCTTCTTCAACTTCCGAGCAGACAGAGCGAGAATGATTACTGAAAAGCTTATTGAAAAAACAAAAGATGAAAATGTTCAAATCGTAACAATGACCGAATACGATACACGATTTGATGGAAAAGTTACCATTGCCTTCCCTCCTTCAAAAATTGTAACAACTCTAGCAAAAGAGATTTCAGAATCTGGACTTACACAAGCCCACATTGCTGAAACAGAAAAATTTGCTCATGCTACATATTTCTTAAATGGAGGCGTGGAAGCTCCATACAAAGGCGAGACTCATATCATGCTGGATAGTCACAAAGATGTTCCTACTCACAACCTTGCACCAAAAATGCGAGCTGAGGGAGTTGCTGACAAAGCGATCGAGGAAATAGAAAAAGGAACTGATTTTATTTTTATGAACTTCGCAAATGCTGACATGGTGGGCCACACAGCCGACGTACCAGCTATCATTATTGCTGTTGAGGAAGTCGACAAACAGTTAGGAAGAGTTATCGAGGCTTTGCATGCAAAAGGTGGAATTGCCTTCATCACAGCTGATCACGGAAATGCTGAATTGAATGTGGATCCAATAACTGGAGCAAATCACACGGCCCATACAACAAATCTAGTACCAGCAATTCTTACAGAAAAAGAATATACACTAAAAGACGGAGGACTTTCAGATATCGCACCTACAATTTTGAAACTTTTGGATTTGAAGAAACCGGAAGGGATGACGGGAAGCGATCTAGTGAGTAGTTTGTAGTGAGTAGTTGGTAGAAAATACATATACAAAAGGGGGTTTTCACTTCGTGAAAACCACCTTTTGTTGCATTTCAATTTTTAATTTTTCTTTTTTAATTTTTAATTTGGTAACACGCATCCACTCAACTCCTCCAATTTTTCGAACGATTGAAATCCTTCTAATTTTTTACTACCATCCTCATTCATCCAAGTTGGAAAACCTTGAATTCCCTTCGCTGTACAAATTGCTGTATTGTCTGGACATTCAACATAAGGAACATACCGGAAAGCACTACCAAATTCTTTTTTCTGATCCTGACAGTGTGAGCACCAAACAGCACCATACATTGTGATTTTCTTTTCTGCCAAACACTGAGCGAAAGTATCATACTTACTTGGGCCAGTATCAACATTTCCATCAACCGGAACTCTGTTATTTAAAGCATACCAAAAAAACCCTCCGACTATTACTAACGTTATTATTACCCAAGTAAGTGTCTGCTTCATAATTTTTATCTTTAATTTATAAGTTGTATCCCGACACAAATTTACGAATGAGGACGAATGACACGAATTGAATTCTGAATTTCACAGCATTGTCATCCTTGCGAATGCGAGGATCCATGGATTCCCGTCTTCACGGGAATGACAGCGGCGGTGTATAGCATTCCATTCGTGTCATTCGCTGTATTTATTCGTGTATTGGTGTCGTGTGCTACTCGTGACAACAATCCACCATCCTATTCGTTATATCCTTCAACGTCCAAGGCTTCTCCTCATCTGCTATCTCTTTCACACCACTTAAATCTATCAATTTTAATCGCAATGCCCAGAATATTGAAAAGAGTTTATGTGCTCTTTCATACATTTCTTTAGCCTCTTCTTTCTTTCCATCTGAATGTAATTTTGTGCCAACTTCTATCAGTCGCATAGTTGCAGAAAGTAAATGTTTGCAAGTACACCACGTCTCACCCTCGTTCTTCTCAATCATTTTTGCAAGCAAACTTTTTCGCATTTCACGAATTTCATTCAAAGTATCAAAATATTCATCTTTTTCTGTCTTTAGTCCCGTGAAGCAAAGATGCTCTTCAAGAGATATTAAATTCATAACTGCAATAGCTAAATCCTCCTCCATAGAAAGGTCGATTGCTTCGTTTTTCTTAATTTCAGCCACTTTTGCAA
>CAZGFB010000086.1:0-2559 GCA_964525175.1 uncultured Candidatus Saccharibacteria bacterium
TTTGCGTTGTGATGTCTCATTTTTGTTAATTATCTCTTTAAACTTTAAATTATTTCAGTGTTATACCGTGTTCACCCAAAACCTTCTTGATTTCCTGAACGCCCTTGTTTCCAAGACCTTCGATATCAAGAATGTCTTCCTCTTTCTTTCGTACTAACCCACCTACTGTTCGAATATTCGCATTTGTAAGCGCGTTTGCTGTACGCTGTGAAAGATTTAGTGACTCTATACGTGTTTTCAAAAAATCTTCGTAAGCTTCCTTGCGAACTGCTTCCTTTTCTCCCATGTCATCTCGTTTAACATCTTCTTCAGCTTCTACTTCTGGTTCTATAAAACCAACAATGGCTTTCAATTGTTCAATCATAATATTGATTGACTTTTCAAGAGCCTCCTTTGGCATAACAGTACCATCAGTTTCGATGAAAATCTTAACACGGTTGAAATCTGTTCGATCACCAACTCGCATATTTTCAACTTCATAGTTTACTCGGCGAATAGGTGTAAAGTTTGCATCAAGAACAATTGAACCAATGTCCACTCTGTCTTTCTGAATAAGTTCCTTTGATACATAACCTAGCCCTCTTTCAATTGTCATCTCCACATCAAAATCAACATTCTTGTCTGTAAGATGTGCGATAACCTGCTCGGGATTTAAAATATTTAACTGACCTCCGCAAACTATATCGCCTGCTGTTACCTCTTTGATACCTGAAATTTTAATGGTTGCTACCTGAGGCTCGTCTGTTAGCATTTCAATGCGAACACGCTTTAGGTTTAGAAGAATTGTAATAATATCTTCTTTAACACCACTAAGTGTTGAGAACTCGTGAGGAACGCCCGCGATCTTTACTTTTGTAATCGCTGCGCCAGGAAGAGACGAAAGGATGATACGACGAAGAGAATTACCAAGGGTATGTCCATAACCTGGGTAAAGACCGTCGATTTCATAAACACCAACAAAACCTTCTTCAGAAACAATTTTTGGCTTTGATGGAAGTAGTACTTTGTGCTCCGACATAATTTTTGAGTTTAGTTAAAATTAATTTAATAATTATAATACATTTTCCACTATTTTGCAAGTGGTCTACCTTCGATAGAACAAAACTACCGCTGCTAGATTTAAATGACTCTCACCTGGCAACGCCTTTGGAGCTCCTTCGACAGTTACAGCTTTTTTAGCTTTATCAAGCTTTAGCCATGATGGCACACTTGCTGTTTTTAGTTTCTCGTCAATTGTTGCGAAAACTGGCTTCTTCAAACTCGATTCTTTAATTGAAACTACGTCCCCTTTCTTTAGTTGGCATGATGCAACGTCTGTCTTAACTCCGTTTACTGCAATATGTCCATGGGAAACTAATTGTCTTGCAAATGCGCGAGCGTGAGCAAAACCTGCTCGAAGCACAACATTGTCTAATCGTGATTCCAAAACTTCAAAAAGTCTTTCAGCTGGCTTCAATGTTCTTTCTGCAATAACTGCTTTAACAAGATTCTTGAACTGTCGCTCGTTTAGTCCGTATGTAAAACGTACTCGCTGTTTGTCTAGCAAAAGATTTCCGTAGTCAGTCTTTGCGCGCATACCTTCTGGATTTCCTTTTCTTTTTGTAAGGTGTACAGCAAATTTAGGAGTCTGAGTCTTTTCAAAGACATGGGCTCCTAGTCGTCGTGCTTTTTTGTATTTTGGTCCGATTTTCATGGTTTGTGTAAAAGTAAAAAATTATTATACGCGTCTTGGCTTTGGAGGCTTAGGACCGTTATGTGGCACAGGTGTCACATCTTTGATAGATGTAATCGTGAAGCCTTTTGTAATAAAACTTCGAATTGAAGATTCGCGACCTGAACCAACACCCTTCACTACTACTGCGACTTCTTTCACTCCGAAAGCTTGTGCTTTTTCTGCAAGCACTTCTCCGATTTTTGCCGCTGCAAATGGTGTTCCTTTCTTTGCACCCTTGAAACCAAGTGAGCCAGATGAAGACCATGCGTAAATATTGCCCTTTGTATCAGCAAGAGATAGTTTTGTGTTGTTGTAAGTGGACTCAACAAATAGAATTCCAGATTCTAGACGCTTTTTAGAAGAAGCTCCAGTTTTTGAAACCCCTTCATTTGCACCTCCTGTTGTTTTTACGATTCGTTTCTTTCCCATAATATTTATATTTTATTTCTTCTCAACAGACTTTCGGCCAGATCCCATAGTCTTTCGAATATTACCCCGAACAGTACGTGAATTTGTCTTTGTTCGTTGACCATTTACAGGGAGCTTTCGGGTGTGACGAACACCTCTGTAGCATTTAACATCTTTCAATCGTTTTACGTTTCCACTAATTTCTCGTTTTAAATCTCCTTCAACCTTGTAATCTTCTACAAGTTTTCGGATTGCATTCTCTTCGTCTGCATTTAAATCTTTTGATTTTTTACCAAACTCTATACCTGCCTCTTTTAATATTTTCTGAGCACGTGAACGTCCAATACCAAAAATGGTAGTTAGACCAATTTCTAATCGTTTCTCATCTGGAAGTGTGATACCTAGGATTCTCATAATATTTAGCCTTGTCGTTGTTT
>CAZGFB010000087.1:0-2528 GCA_964525175.1 uncultured Candidatus Saccharibacteria bacterium
TGTTCCACCCATTCTTCCCGGCTCACCTCCTGAATATGGAGGGAAGTTATAATGATGAATGAAATGTTTTGAAACTGAATTTTCTGCACCTTCAACAGTCAAAGCATCTTGAGGTCCACCCAAAGTTAGCATTGAAAGCATATGTGTTCCTCCTCGATAAAAGATTCCTGCACCGTGAATTATATTTGAAATTCCACCAGCTTGGGCAAAAAGAGACCGTACATCATCAAATCCTCGTCCGTCGGCTCTCTTGTTTTCTTCTATAGCTCCTTTGTGAATAATTTCATCAACTCTATTTTCAATATATACCATCGCTGTGCGGATTGTTTTCGCGTCGATTTCCTTTTCTTTAAGCATAAGCACCCACTCTTCTTCTATTTCATGAATTCCGTCCTTACCAGCAACTCCTGTAAATACCGCTCCATAAATCTTTGGTTCAATTTTTTCTGCAAACATCGCAAGAATTTCATCAGAAAGCACAGGCGCTGGAATTGAAACTTTTGCTTTTCCAATTTCCGCAATAATTTCTTTTTGCCAAACTTGAATTTTCTCAATTTCTTCTTTTGCCTTTGTGAGAGCTTTTTCTGCAAAATCTTCAGAAATCTCCTTTGAAGCAACTTCAATCATGTTTATATTTCCATCTTTTCCACAAGCAAACATTTCCATCATATAGTCAGGATTTTCTTCAAATCCGATAATCGGATTCACTGTAAAACCTTCTTGATTCTTAAATGAAGCAAGTCGCACGCCCGAAACAGGTCCACCCCAAGGAATATCCGATGTGCCCAAAGCTAGAGATGAGCCGATAAGGCCCAAAACATCTGGATCATCTTCGCCGATTGAAAGAGTTGTTGCCACAACTTGTATTTCACGACGAATATGTGATGCAAAAAGAGGTCGAATTGTGCGGTCGATGATTCGGCCAGAGAGAATTGCCTCATCCGAAGCTTTTCCTTCTCGTCTTTGATATTTATTTCCTAAAATTCGGCCAGAAGCATAAAACTTTTCCTCAAAATCAACAGTTAATGGGAAAAAATCACTATCTTTTTCATTTTTTCCCATACAAGCAGTCACCAAAACGACAGTTTCACCATATCGCATAATTACCGATCCATTTGTCTGGTCGGCAAGGTCATTAAATTCAGCAGTAAGTTTCTTACCGCCAACCTCCAATGAAAATTCTTTTTTTATCATTATTTTTGAGCGGGGCCTTTGCTCTCAAGCATTCCCAAGTAAATTCAATCCTTGACCATACATACGTATAAATTCGAAGCACGAAATCCGAAATTCGAAACAATATTTAATTCTCAAAATTATAAATTCAAAACAGCTCCACTTCTGTCATCCTCGCCGTACTCGGTGGGGATCCAAGTCCTGAATTTATTTAAAATTTAATTCTTTTGAATTTGGTATTTGTTTCGGATTTCGTGCTTCGAATTTCGGATTTACCTATATATAATCAAAAATTGAAATTCTACCTCGGGGTTTTCTGCTCAAAAAGACCTCAAAAATTAATTTATTAATGAGGGAATTATAGCATAATGTTCTAGATGTTGTAATTGTTCGAAATGTTCTAGATGTAAATGTAAAACCAGCGATTTCACTTCGTGAAATCGCTGGTTTGTTTTTGAATTTTGTATTTTCTACTCACCCTCCAAACTTTATACTTTCAACTTTTAACTATTGCTTGCACACCTCCCACATTTGCTTCCATAAAAGCTGTTGCAAATCAGCAAATTCTTTACTATGCACAACAAAAGCAATTTTCTCTACACCTCCACTAGCAAAAAGGCATTTATCTCCGTAAATCCAATAGCTCATGTGCCAGTCGGCACCTTTGGGTGCGTAGCGCTTTTTGTTTAGTTTGTTGGACGGATCTTGTTTTAGCCATTCATGACCTTCTTTTTCCCTCAAAGGCCGGTCTCTTTCTGGCTCAATCACATTCACTTTCACGCCAAGCTCAATTCCAGGTTTCCTATGCTCATAAAGAAACTCGACACCTAACATATCTATCATGTCGCTAGTTGGCCACATCAAATATGCCTCTTTATAATCTTTGCTCCACGACATATCACGAAAAGCTTGCTTAATCCCCTCCACCCCTGAATAAAACTTGATTCTTGGCCGTGCTGTTTGATTTTTTTTGTTATGTTGCCCTATAAACGCAACGAGCTCAGTCTGTGCATTTTGCAATTCTTCAATTTTTTGTTTGTGAATACGCACAATTTGTTCATTATCAGAAATTGCAAACGTTTTTCCCCTATCTTCACTAAATTCTGTAACTAAGCTTTTTTCAATTAGCTCATTAAGTGAATCGTATACGGACGATTTTGGCATATTGAGCTTTGAAGCTATATCTGAAGCTCCCATTGTACTTTCTTCCGACAGGGCAATAAGCACCCTTTTTGAAGCAGGTTTTAGTCCTAAAATTCCAAGCGTTTGATTTATATTTATTTCTTATATTTAGTTTTTTCTGTCATTCCCGCGAAGGCGGGAATCCAGTCCACAGGAGTCAGGACTTGGATCCC
>CAZGFB010000088.1:0-2450 GCA_964525175.1 uncultured Candidatus Saccharibacteria bacterium
TTTTATCTAGAAATTCTGGGTGGTTAAATTGTGGTTTTTCCATATGGGTATTATTATACAGTATTTTAAAAAGAATAACAGCCTGTATTTCATGTAATCATGGAATACAGCCCTTTACCTCCACCCTAAAACAAATTTGTACTCAAATTTGTTCGGGCGAACGTTTTGTACTCAAAATGTTTTAGCCACCACACCACTCCAACAGTAGCGAATAATTTACAAAATTGTTGAGCGTGGAAGTTTTGGGGAGCCTAGCGAGCGCGACGGCGCGAGCTCGAGGAATTTTTCAGCAGAAAAATATCCGTGCTACACAAAACTTTCACCGAATAAGATTTTGTAAATATCAAAATACGAACTTGGATCCCCGGGATTACCCGAGGATGACAATGCTGGCCTGCAGGCAACAGCCTTCCATTTATGCTAAAATGAGCTTAATGTATACGGTAAACGTCTTAGCCATTACAAAAAGTGCCCTAAAAGACTCCCTGTCATATTTTTCCTCTGTATCAATAGAAGAGGGCTCGCTAATTTCTGTACCTGTACGAAACAGAGAAATACCAGCTTTAGTCTTGAGTTGTAAAAAGGCTGTCGAAGACAAAGCAATGTTAAAAGACCTTCCTTATGCCTTAAAGAAAATAAACATAACAAAAAGTAAACACCTTTTCAGAAAAGAATTTGTTGAAGCTTCTTGCATAACAGCCAACTATCACGCCACCTTCGCAGGCCAAACACTTTCTGCAATTATTCCACAAAAAATTCTTGAAAATTCAAAAGATGTAGAATCCGCTCCAAGCCCACATGTTAAGAATAAACCAAAAGAAGATGATGACGCCGATCCAAAGCCTGTAGCTTCCGATACATATAAAGAACCTTACCTTTTGCAAGCGCCAGATGCAGATCGCTTTGCAGATTACAAAAGTTTGATTCGAGAATCCTTCGCAAGAAAGAAATCAATTTTTTGCTGTGTCCCAACTTCAGAAGATGCAAAGAAAGCAGGAGAAAAATTAGAAAAAGGTATAGAAGAATACACTTTCATATTAGATGGCTCGCTAAACAAGAAAGAACTTATATCTTTATGGAACAAAGCACTCACAACAGCTCACCCTGTCCTTATTATTGGCACAGGGATGTTTCTCTCATTACCCCGAACAGATATTGGCACCATAATTATTGAAAAAGAATCTTCTCGAGGTTACAAAACTATTACCCGCCCAAATATCGATATCCGAATTCTTGCAGAAAAATACACAAAACTAATTGGCGCCCGCCTTATTCTAGGAGACATAATTTTACGTACAGAAACAATCAAGAGATTTTATGATCACGAACTTATAGAATACACCCCTCTCAAGTGGCGCTCCCTCGCCACAGCAGAAACCACCCTCGTCGATATGCGACAATATAAGAAAGGTGAAGTTGCCCCACTTGTAAAAGAAAAAGGTTTTAGAATCTTTTCAGACGAAGCTAATGAAATATTTAAAACCCTAAAAGAAAACAATTCACAATGTTTTGTATATTGCGCACGAAGGGGTCTTTCACCTCAAGTTGTTTGTAATGATTGCGCCACCACGGTTACATGTGCGAGATGTAGTGCACCTGTGGTACTTCACGAAAGTGGAAAAGATGAAAATAATTTTTTCCTTTGTCACACCTGCGGTGAAAAAAGAAGTGCAAAAGAAGTTTGTAAAAATTGCACAAGCTGGAACTTGGTGAAGCTCGGTATCGGCGTTGAAACAATTGAAAAAGAATTGCAAACAAAATTCCCAGAAATTGAAATCTTTAAAATAGATTCCGACACGGTAAAAAATCATAAAAAAGGAAATGAAATTGCCCGAAAATTTTACAGCACCCCCGGCTCAATACTTTTAGGAACAGAAATGGCAATTCTATATTTGGATGAGCAAATAGAATATTCTGTTGTAGCATCGATGGATAGTCTATTTGCTATTCCCGACTTTCGAGGCAATGAAAAAATAATGAATATACTTTTGAAAATGCGTCAGCTTTCTGCAAATAAATTTATAGTGCAAACCCGATCCGCCCACGAACCAGTTTTTGAATATGCGATCAAAGGAAATATTGCCGACTTTTACAGAAGCGAAATTGCTGAACGTGAGCAATTTGCTTACCCACCTTTTGTTACATTAATAAAAATTACTTATCAAGGCGGGCGTAATGAAGTCCTTGAAGAAATGAAAAATTTGAAAGCCTTTTTGACTCCATATGCTGTGCAAATATTTCCAGCATTTATCGAAACAGTAAAAGGAAAATATGTGATGCACGCACTTATCAAAGCCGACAAAAAAACGTGGCCCGATGAAACTCTCGTAAAAAAACTTCAAAGCTTGCCTCCACATTTTTTGGTGAAGATAGATCCAGACAATCTTCTGTAGCCGTTAGGCTCTATGCCACAAGGGTACTTCTTGTATTCCTAATTCGCTTCGCTCATA
>CAZGFB010000089.1:0-2200 GCA_964525175.1 uncultured Candidatus Saccharibacteria bacterium
ATTCTTTCTGCTGTAATCGGGCTTATGATTGTGCGTGGTATTAAAAAGGAAATTGCAATTCGAGAGAAAATTGAGGTTCTTGCGGATCAGCTTGAACATACAAACGAGCGATTGAGAGAACTTGATCAACAGAAAACACAGTTTGTTTCTTTGGCTTCACATCAGCTTCGTGCACCGCTCACGTCTATTAAAGGATATCTTTCTATGATACTTGAAGGGGATTATGGACCTGTGGAAGGGGAACAAAGAGAAATGATTAAAAGAGTTGAGATTTCCGCAAACAACCTCGTAACTATTGTAGGGGATTTCTTGGATGTGACACGTATAGAACAAGATACTATGAGGTATGATTGGTCTGATTTTGATTTGAAACCTCTGGTTGAAACTGTGTATCATGAACAAGAGCCTATTGCAAATAAGAAAGGCTTAAAACTTAATTTGAATATTGAAGAACATGTTGAGTACAAACTTCATGGGGATATGAATAAGCTTAAACAAGTATTCACAAACCTTACTGACAACTCAATTAAGTACACACCAAAAGGCGAGACGACTATTTCTCTTTCTCGACCATCGCCAAAAATTATTCGTTTTGAAATTAAAGATACTGGTATTGGAATTTCGGAAACTACACTGCCAAAACTATTTGATAAATTTGTGCGTGCCGAAGGTGCCAATGAGGCAAACGTGATCGGTACTGGTCTTGGCCTCTTCGTTGCTAAGGAAATGATTAAAGCTCATGAAGGTGGAAAGATCTGGGCAGAATCTGAAGGTCTTGGAAAAGGATCTAGGTTTGTGGTGGAACTGAAGGCACTGTAGAACGTTCTAAATGTTCTAAGTGTTCGAGTTGTTCTAAATGAGTAGGAAGATATAATACAAATTGAATATCAATGCATGAAAAATAATCTACTGACAAAACCAATCTCAAATCCGGAAAGTTTAATAATTAGAGATGTTGTTTCTACTCGTAAAATTGATAAAGACTTGGAAGTTTTTTGCAAAAATATGTGGAATGAAATGCTTGTTGAAGCAAAAAATGAAAATAAGAAGCTATGGGACAGTGAGATATATAGATTTGAGTCAATTTCTGAAAGTGGTGACATTATCGACTTAGAGATTTCCACGATACCTTTTTCTGCTGTTGTTTCTATGAATAAGTATATTAAAGAGGCTGATGACTTTGATATAAGTTTTGCACCATTGGGAATGTTCACATCTTGTTTTGTGAAAACGTCTGATGATAAATATTTATTCATTGAAAAATCAAATAAATTTTATACAAAAAAGAAAATATCGTTTATTGGAGGTACTCTTTCTAAGACCGAGAAAGTGATTAAAAATGGTATTGATTTATTTGGTGAAGTAATTAAAGAAATTAAAGAGGAACTCGGTTTATCTGAAGAAGATATTGAAACTGTTATTTTTAATAATGCGTATGAGACAAAAAATTTTAGTGTTTGCCTGTTGTTTGATGTTATGTTGAATTGTAGTCTAGAACAAATTAAAAATAAGTTTAATTTACAAAATGATGGCGAAGCAGTTCGAATCATTGATGTAGATTCAAATAAGCTTTCCGAATTTTCTGAAACATATTTGGATGATTTGGATAATAATAAAATATACCGCAAAATTCAAATTAACTTGGATTCCCGCATTCCCGAGAATGACAGGGCTGTGGAGGGGATGATTAAAAAATCTTAAATAGCTTGCAAAATGTAGATACATTGTATATACTTATACTATGACAACAAAAGTTCAAAAGTGGGGAAATAGCTATGCAATAAGAATACCAAAGTACATAGTGGAGGAACTCGGTTTAACTACAGGTTCTCTTGTAGATATAAAGCGGGTAAATGATACCATAGTGATAAGGCCGATTTCTAAGAAGAGAAATATGAAGAGGTTTGTGTTATAATAAGACTATGAAAACTATTGATTTAAAAGCAATAACAGAAGATGTAAAGCCAATTTTGATGCAATATGATGTTAAATTTGCTGGTATTTTCGGCTCGTATGCTAGGGGGGATGAAAAGCCTTCAAGTGATATTGATATACTTGTAGATTTTAATAAACCCATTTCTTTTGTTGAATTTTTTAATATGAAAGAAAGTATGTCTGAAAAACTTGAGAAAGAAGTAGATATTGTTTCTGCAAAATCAATGCTTCCATATTTTAGAGATTATATTAATAAAGATTTAAA
>CAZGFB010000090.1:0-2109 GCA_964525175.1 uncultured Candidatus Saccharibacteria bacterium
ACGTGCAAAGATTGAAAGAAAGAATAAGATTCTTGATTTCAAGAATGAGAATATGGCAAGGAGGTTTAAAGCCTAATCTTCTGTTCCTCTCTGCGTTGTCATTCTCGTAGCAACGGGAATCCAAGTGAGAATTTTGAATTCTGTGTCATTCCGGATTTAGTCCGGAATCCAGTCTCAAAAAATTGCCATAAAATAAGGAGTGTAAGAACGATTATATTTTATGAGCATCCTCGGTACTCCGGGGATCCAGTATTCAAAAAACGAGCCGGCCCCAAAGGGGCCGGCTCGTTTTGTATTCTATTTATTACTTCCTGTCTTTTATTTCTTCAGTAAGCAAAGCCACCAATTCTTGTACTGTAATTGTCCCCACTTTCCCCTTATCTCTGCTTTCCAAAGTAACAACTCCGGCCTCCATATCTTTATCTCCAATAATAATTGTGTATGGTGTACGAGCATCTTTTGCTGCTCTAATTTTTTTACCAAAACCATTATTTGTGAGATCTATCTTTGCTCTGATTTGGAGGGATCGAAGTTTTTTATATACCTCTTGTGCAGTGTCAAAATTTGATTCCTTTACTGGCACAACCGCCACTTGTTCAGGAGCGAGCCAAAGGGGGAAGTTTCCACTGTAGTGTTCTATTAGGAAACCAACAAAGCGTTCGTGTGTTGAAAGTGATGCGCGATGAATACATAGCGGGGTTTTGTGCGCACCGTCCTTGTCGGTATATGTAAGTCCAAATCGAGCAGGGACAGCGAAGTCTACTTGATTTGTTGCAAGTGTGAATTCTCTACCAATTACACTCCAAATTTGAACATCAATTTTTGGTCCATAAAAAGCCCCTTCGTTTTCAGCTTCCACAAATGGAACTTTTAAATCAATAAGACATTGTCTTACCATATCCTCAGTTTTTATCCAAAGTTCAGGTTCATCAATGTATTTCTTACCCAAATTTTCTTTTGCATGCTTTGAAAGGCGCATAACATATTTTTCAATACCGAAAATCTTGAAATAATACAAATACATTTCAATAACTTTTTTAAATTCATCAAAAAATTGTTCCTCAGTACAATAAATGTGTGCGTCATTCATTTGCATTGAACGTACACGCATAAGTCCAAAAAGCTCACCAGATTTTTCGTTTCGATAACATGTGCCATACTCAGCTAAGCGAAGAGGTAGATCTTTGTAACTATGTGGTTGTGAAGCGAAAATTTTATGATGATGAGGACAATTCATTGCCTTTAAATAGTATTTAACCCCCTCACATTCCATTGGTGGGTACATCGACTCCTCATAATAAGGTAAGTGCCCAGAAGTTAAATACATGGATTCTTTTGCAATGTGGGGAGTTTTTACTCTTTCGTATTCATATTCAAATTCTGTTTCTTTGGCAAGTTTTTCAAGTTCTTCGATTATAGCTCCGCCATTTGGGAGCCAAAGAGGAAGTCCTGCGCCAGTATCTTCATCAAAAGTATATATTCCAAGTTCTTTGCCTAGCTTTCTATGATCGCGCTTTTCAGCTTCTGCCATTTGTAATTCATATTTTTCCAGATCTTCTTTTGTGTCATATGCTAATCCATAAATTCGTGTGAGCATTTTGTTCTCTTCATTACCCCGCCAATATGCCCCAGCAATACGAGAAAGTTTAAATGAATCAGCCTTAATTTCTGTAGATGGGTTTTCCACATGTCCACCGCGACATAGGTCAAAGAAACCAGTCTTAAGTTTGTAGTCGCTTGTCTTTAGATTTTCAATACTGAAATCAAAATCTTTAGCTCCTGAATAATAGACTGTAATTTTTTCTCCTTTTTCTGCAATTTCATTTATGAGCTCCAGCTTGTATGGATTTCCCTCAAAAATTTTCTCAGCCTCATCTTTAGAAATTTCTAAATGTTTAAAACCTTCCCATGTTGGCAAAAGTTTCTTCATCATTTTTTCAATTCTCGCTAAGTCCTCCTCCTTCGGAGCATTTGATTTTTTATTAGAATTTTGTCCGCGTAAGTCTGCGTCCAGTCTGCGTTCGTCTGCGTCGATTTTGTAATCAAAATCGAAGTCGAAATCATAGTAAAAGCCATTATCTATAGATGGCCCTAAGGTAGGCTTCGCAT
>CAZGFB010000091.1:0-2031 GCA_964525175.1 uncultured Candidatus Saccharibacteria bacterium
ATTACGGGTATCAGGTGTTAAAAGAAAAATTTTCTGACAAGAAGTGAGCCTTGTCAGAGATTTTTAAATGATGAACTTTCTTCGTACTTTGAATTGTATCCATAAATTATATTTGGAATATTACGGACATGATTAATATATTGGATAAGAGTAATATCATGCCGGAAAGCTTTCGTTTCATAGATTTATTTTGTGGAATAGGAGGCTTTCGTTTTGCGCTTGAGTCCGTCGCAAGAAATAGAGACATTCCTATTGAATGTATGTTTTCGAGCGATATAGACGAGGAATGTCAAAAATCTTATAAAGCCAATTTTGGCGAAAATCCTAGGGGAGACATAACAAAGATTGAAACCTCTGAAATTCCCGACCACGATATTCTCCTAGCTGGTTTTCCATGCCAACCATTCAGCATTATAGGTCACAAAAAAGGCTTTGAAGACACAAGAGGAACTTTGTTTTTTGATATAGCCAGAATCTTGGAAGCAAAAAAACCTAGTGCATTTATTTTAGAAAATGTAAAACTGTTGGCAGGACATGACAACGGGATGACCCTGAAAACGATATTGGGAGCTCTCAAAGATTTAGGTTATTTTACAGATTATAGAGTTTTAAATGCTTTAGATTTTGGTCTGCCGCAAAAAAGAGAAAGAATATGGATAGTGGGCTTAAAAGAGAAAAAAAACATTCAATGGCCTGCTGGTGGCATACCTATGACTCCCCTGTCATGCATTTTAGAGAAAAACGTACCTGATAATTACTACGCATCGGAGCATATCAAGAAAAAAAGGTGGAGTGTTTTGAAACCCACAAAATCACCAACTATATGGCATGAAAACAAGGCTGGACATATAAGCGCATACAATTATTCATGCGCTTTGAGAGCCGGAGCATCATATAATTATCTCCTTGTTAATGGTGAAAGAAGACTTACTCCGAGAGAAATGCTACGATTGCAGGGCTTCCCTGAATCATTTAAAATTGTCTGCAATGATTCACAGGCAAGAAAACAGGCAGGAAACAGCCTACCGGTAAATGTAGCCGAGGCGGTAATGGCACGTGTCCTTGAAGCAATGCAAATAGGTAAAAATACTGAAGAATACAAATACGAAAAAAATGAGACTCAGTTAAGGCTATTTGATAAAAAAAGGAAATATCACGATGCTAAAACCAAAATTAAGAACAGTAGAAAAATATCATCCCCCGTACCATTTGAATGATTTTTCAAAAGATTTTCCAGTGGGGCTTGGGAAAGAAATAGTCTATCTCCTTGCAACTCGCGTAACACCACGTCTTGAAGGCCCTGACTGGGAAGAAATATTCACGCGGCTTATCGGTGGAAGATGGAAACCTTCAAATGTCGGACTGGATGATGTTCTTCTTGAACAGACAGCATGGAGTGCAAAAACAGTAAAGGCCTCTAATCCATCCAAAACAAAAAAAGTGAGATTGATTTCAGGAAGGAATTCTCCTGCTTACTCTTTTGAAGCGGATGAGATTCTAAAAGCCAATCCTGATGAAATAGGAGAGATGATTCTTTCCATATGGAATGAAAGGGTTTCAAGTGTCAGGGCAAAATATCAACATCTAAGAACAGTTGTGTTGATAAAATCAGAAGATTTGTTGGAATTGGCTATTTTTGAATTTGACACCGTCATGTATCCCAAAGAAGAATATGTCTGGGAATGGAATGCAAATAAAAATCTCATAGGCTATAAAAAGAAATCAGAAGAACACCGGTTTACCTGGCAACCACACGGCTCACAATTTACTATTCTTGAAGATGTTCCGAAAAAAAGACTTGCCATTCAGATACAAAAGCCGCCGACATTAAAACAAGAGGACGTTTTAGATGCACTAAAGTTTGATCCTTCTTGGATAAAGATTCTGAAATAAATATGTCTCCCAGAAAAAACACCAGCGACAAAAAACCAGCGACCAGCAACCAGCGACTAGCGACCAGCAACCGCTCCTGCGGCAATTTCACCGCGCTGACACCTGACGTGATTGTTTCGGCGGTTGAAAAAGCGACCG
>CAZGFB010000092.1:0-1876 GCA_964525175.1 uncultured Candidatus Saccharibacteria bacterium
TATTATTTCTTCGGCTTCCATATCAGCAGCAATAAGGTGAGGAATAATACGTTGAAAAAGTTTTAAATTCTTATCTTTTGACTTTGATGTTTGCTTTTGAAATTCATCAAAATCTTTTTTAGAATCCCCGTAACAGTCCCAAAGTGCTTGATCAAATATTTCTACCGCTTCATCAGTAATATCAATGAGTGACTGTCGAAGAAATGCCACAATAATTGGATAACGACGTTCGGGAGTAAGATTTTGTAAATATTGGTTTGTAGCCTTTCTTCCAAGTTGTGCGAGAAACTTGATGCGGTTTGGATTCATTGCTAATAAATCCCAATTAGTTACATCGAAATTACGCAGGAATGAAATTTTATTCAACGACCTTAGTATAGATAGAGCCGAATTGGACGTGGCTCCCTGACGTAACCATGCAATAGGGGTTTTACCTAAATCTGAATCAATAATCAGTAGATTGTCAAGTATTTTTTGTAGCTTTTTGTCAAGGATTGGGTCTATCTGTAAATATGTTTTCATCCATGCGTTTTTACGGACTTCAATAACCAGTGATTCAATTTTCGATATACCCGGTCGTAATATTTTTTTTGTATATAGATACTTACACGCAAAACCAAGTAAAAGTGTTGGTTTGTCATGCTCAAGAGCCCGTTCAATAAGCCAAGCACGCAGATTATTCCAATCCGTAGAATTTGCTCGTCTGAATCCAAGGTAATCAAGAGTAGATTGCACATGATTTTGACGGGTCTGGGGACGTCTGCCGTAATCTGTCAAACAAGTAATGGGTAAAGCCAATTGTTCTCCTATGAACTGAGTAGCCTCGATAGGAGCACTGCTGAGATCCTGAGGTATAAATCCAAGGAAGCGAAGTGTACATATTTGCAAGGCGAATCCAAAACGATTATGAGTCCCGCGCAGTGTCTCTATTTCAATTCTATCAGAAGCAGATAAGGTGAAAAATGCAATTAAATCCTCTTCAGAGATTAATGAAGGAAATTGATTGAATCTTTCACGTTCAGCATTTGTAAGGAAATAGCTTGGCATAAGTGATCTACTTTTGAAGAAAGTGTGAATTTTACTTCTCAAAAACGCTCGTTTGCGAGAAGAGTTCAAGCAAAGACTTAAAAAACCTGAAAACAGCCTTCTTTTATTCTCAAAAACCATTCTTGAAATATCTTTCTCAAAATAATATGTAAAGGATAAGTTTCGAGAATATTAAAGAAGGGGAATTTATCTATGCAGATAGGTTATGCCAGAGTATCAAAATATGATCAGAATCTTGACTTGCAAATAGACGCCTTAAAGCAGGTAGGATGTGAGAAAATTTTTTTCGACAAATCTTCCGGTGGGAAAATGGAGCGACAGGGTCTATCAGATGCCTTATCGCACTTGAGAGAAGGGGATTCTTTTGTTGTTTGGAAACTGGATCGTCTTGGGCGGAATGTAAAAGGAGTGATTGATTTTATATGTGATATGGAGAATCGAGGGATCCATTTTAAAAGTTTAACAGACAATATCGACACCAGAACACCCACAGGGAAATTCTTTTTTCATGTCATGACCTCCTTGGCTCAAATGGAGAGAGAATTAACTGTTGAACGAACAAAAGCGGGTTTGGAAGCAGCTCGAAAAAAAGGACGAATTGGTGGTAGAAAACGCTCGATGACACCAAGTAAGGTTGAGTCCGCTAAAAAACTTCTAAACGATGGGGTACCCCCTCGTGAAGTAGCTGAAAATTTAGGAGTTTCCATTCCCACTCTTTATAGGTGGTGCCCAGCATTTAAGCGAAAATAATATCTAAACATAACGATAACATTTTTTACTTACGACGTTAACGTTGTTTTTACGTGATTTAATATCGGAAGGCCAAATA
>CAZGFB010000093.1:0-1718 GCA_964525175.1 uncultured Candidatus Saccharibacteria bacterium
ATTTTATTCTTAATTCCTAATTCTTAAATCTTAATTCTATTACTCAATTCCCTTCTAACACATCAATACTATTTGTTTGAAGTTTTGAAGCAATTGAATATACAGATGCACCATAATCTCCAAACCTAGATATTTTTGAAGCAGTTGCTAATCCACCAGAAAAATATCTCCAAGCAGCATTATACTCCGCAGTATATCCACCACTCGCAGCTCCATTATCTCTAAGCAGAACCGCAGCTGCCATGAATGCATCTTTTGCTACCCAAGGATTTGCAGTACTTTTCCCCAAAAAAGATGCTACAGTTTTGCGTACTGCCATCCAAGTTGAACCAGTAAATTGAGCGGGGCCCATGGCTCCACCCCATCCCTCTTCTTTTTGTAATACTTTATTCCAATAAGGACAGGACACTAGGGTATTGTATGGATCTTTCCCAATTTCACTTGTAATTACAATAAAATTAGGAATGTTTGCAGGATTCATAACATTCGTATATGGAATATTTCGTACATTAACACCTGATCCATCTTTATTTTTCAAATAGCACTTTCCTTCAACTTTTCCAAGATTTGTCTCCTGAGTTAATATCGCCAAAATTAAAGCAGGTCTTACACCCGTCTTACTACTTGCAAGATTTGCATATTCTAAAGCCGTCCCAAATGGAATACCATTAGTATCTCTAAGTTCAAAGAGTGCATTACGAATTTTTTGTGCCTGTTTTTCTTTTTCAGCAATTAATTGCTCATAAGAATACTCTTTATTTTTTGAAAGAGCTAAAAGCTTTTTCTTTTCAACTTCCTTCTTTTCTACAATTTTTTTATTCTCTTCAATAACTTTCTTAGCATCTAGCTCACTTACCTTCTTCTTATCAAGTGCCTCCTTTTCTTTTTCTGCTACCGTCTTCGTTCCACGAATTTCCGCAAATAAATCTTCGATAGACCTATTTATTGAGTTAAAATTGTCGACATCAATAAGCGCATCTGATAGACTAGAATTTGCAAAAACTATTTCAGGCAAAGTCACCTCATCAACTTGATTTAGCTTCTTTATTATTTGAGCTAATGACTCCTGGCCCTTTTCAATTTGATTGTTTAGCTCACCAATCTTTTTTGTCTTATTTACTATCTCTCCACCGATTTGTTTTATATTAATATCTTTAGCTTTTATATTTAGTTGCTTCTGCTTGATTTCTCCAGTTAAAACATTCACATCTTTTTGGTAAGAAGATGATTGAGTTTTCGTAACATTTAAATCTTTTGCTACTTCAGCCTTTTCTTTTTCAATTCTAGCTAATTCAGCCTCACATTTTGCTTTTGCTTCGGGAGACGACAAACAATCCCCAACACCAGGAGTTTGAGCTATTACAGTATTAACTACAGCAGAAAATAGCAGACATATACTTAAAACATAAAAAATTCTTCTCATTATTTCTCTAATGATAGCATATTTAGCCGTTAGGCACTATACCACAAGGGTACTTCTATTTTTGCAAACAAAAATAAGTCGAGCCTTAGGCTCTAGCCAAATACAGAATTCAAATACAAAAAAGGCTTTCCCTTCGGGAAAGCCTCTCTTGTATTTTGTTTAGAATTTAATATTTTAGAATTTTGGATTTGTTTCGGATTTCGTGCTTCGAATTTCGAATTTATTAACTACTCGGCTCCCTCCTCCTCTTTCTTTCCTTTAGTTTCTGAAAGTCCAATTTCTGAAACATCAACAG
>CAZGFB010000094.1:0-966 GCA_964525175.1 uncultured Candidatus Saccharibacteria bacterium
AATATCTTTTAATAAGTATTTTGAAATTTTTTCTAGATCCTTAAAAAATATTTCCGTCACTGATACAGAAGTTTCAGCCGTAGCTAAGAAAACTTTGGATTTGAAGGAACTAGCAAAACTACCGCCATAGCAAACATCAAAAAAAGTAATAGTTTTTTCTGGAAAATTATTAAGAGTAAAGAAAGTAGGTAGTATATCAATTCCCCCAATCGTATTTTTCGCATTCAGAATAGAAAAATCCTCTTTAAAGTTCGCCAAACTATCCTTGTTCCTCAAGTCATTTTTCTGGGTTTTAGATAAAGGAAAACTTTCATAAAAAAATTGAAAAACTTTTTCACCTCCATATTTTGACTCTAAAGATATAACACGATTTATAAACTCTTTTGCCTTCTGTTCATATTCTATACTACCTTCAATACCCAGAGCATATCTTTCTCCTTGTAATTGCAGATTACTTTTACCAGTACTGCTGTCAGTAAACGGCACACCATGAAGATTTAAAAATAAAACATCTTTCTGTTCATCTGACATTAATTCGTAAAATTCAGGAATGACACTTTCACCAAATTTAGCTCTGGCTTTTACTATTTCCAGAGAATAATCATTCTGATAAAAAGGATAAAAGGCACTACCAGGAAGATTTTGAGAAACTTTATTCTCCTCTAAATCCGTAAAAGTAGCATTAATATTGTTGGTGGATTGAAAGAAATATATCTTTTTTTGTTTTGGGGTAACAACATTACTTAGGGATTCAGAAGCTAAAGCGGTTTGAGGTTTTAACAAATTTCCTAATTTAAAACTATCTTTTTGTTTAACAGATACTTTTATATTAGGAATATCAGCCTGTAAAAAGTCATGCGTATTATTAACCGAGTCAATAATCAAAATATTTCCTTCTGCCATCAATTGTTCAAATTCTTTCAAGATTGACTGGGAGAATTTTTCTGGATCAGAATAAATATTTAC
>CAZGFB010000094.1:976-1622 GCA_964525175.1 uncultured Candidatus Saccharibacteria bacterium
AACAGATTCGGCAGAAAATGAAGGTTCTAACCTATAAGGAATTTTTTGCTTGGGATAAGTGATATATAGCAAGTCATGCTTTATGTCATAATTATAAGCACTAATGAGCCCACTAGTTTTGGCTGATATTAAATATTCAGTTATTTTATCTGGTGTAGTACTACTACTAACTATATTGTCATAAGCTATTTTTAATATAGAATCCTGAATAGTATCCCCTGTCTTCAAAAGCTCCGTAGGATTAATTTCTTTATTAGTAATGATTTCTAGTTTATCTTGAGTATTTACATCTTTTGGTTTGATAAAATATGTCTCCCCTTCTTTTATTAATTCAATACCGTCATATACCTTATTGTTCAATATCACTGGCTGTTTTGCAGATTTTATATCATTTAATAAAATTTCATATTCAGCATCGGAAGCTAAAACCACCCCTTTATTCTTAAGATCATCCTTAAAAAAATCTAGCTCTAAAAAGGCTTGGGGGTCAGGATCAACTTTATTAAAAATTTTATCTTCACTAATAATTTTATTTTTATTAATATTTTTATAAAAAAATATTCCGCCACCAATTAATACAACAATCAAAATTGTAAGTGTTATAAAAAGAACTCTTCCTTTGTTTTTCACTTTGGCATCATTTCCA
>CAZGFB010000095.1:0-1613 GCA_964525175.1 uncultured Candidatus Saccharibacteria bacterium
ACCTGTGTCACACATAATTTCTTGCTAGAAATTTGCGCGACCCCGTCTCGGCTCGTCAGCCTGCGACTGTGGAATCTGCTACTCACCAGATTCCACCCCCGGGATTACCCGAGGATGACAGAGGGGATGGAAAGAGCTTAGTTGAGGATGGTATTACTCAATACCCGAAAGTATCTTTATATCCGCCCCCACAGCATTCAACCTCTCAGCGATTTCTTCATAACCACGTTTAATTGAATAAACATTTCGAAGGACAGACCTCCCTTCTGCTGCGAGCATGGCAATCATAATTATCACAGCAGGCCTGAGAGCTGGTGGACACACCACTTGAGCTCCTTTTAATTTTGTAGGACCAGTAACAAAAACTCGGTGAGGATCTGCCAAAGTTACTTGTGCTCCAAGTCTATTTAATTCGGTAAAATACACAGCTCGATTTTCCCACATCCAATCGTGAATAAGTGTTGTGCCTTCGGCCTGAGTCATAATAGGAACGAAAAATGGAAGGTTGTCTGTGTTGATTCCTGGATAAGGCTGAGCATGAAGTTTATCGTGCGGTGCTTTTAATTTTGAAGGATATACAGTGATATCGACAAGTTTTGTTCTTCCGTTTTCTGCAAAATATATTTTCGACTTATCATATTTGAGCCCCATCTTTTCTAGCTTCAAAATTTCAAGGGCAAGAAAATCTATTGGGCAACGCTTTACAGTAAGAGTTGAACCCGTGGTAATACCCGCGGAAAGAAACATCATCGATTCAATCGGATCTTCACTATTTGTATATTCCACAGGCAGGTTAATTTCCCCAACACCATGAATTGTTAAATTCGTTGTACCGATACCTTCAATCTTTACCCCGAGTTTTTCTAAGAAAAAACAAACGTCCTGTACTTGATAGTTTGGCGGAGCAAATTGAATGGTGGTTGTACCCTTTATACCACTCGCTGCAATAATAATATTTTCTGCAGCAGTATCACTAGATTCATACATTACGATATCTGACGCTCTTAATTTTTTGTGAGAAATTAAATAATGATCAGATTTTGAAACAATCTTTATACCTAAATTTTCGAGCCCATATCTATGCGCTGTAATTGTTCGGTCTCCCATTTTGCACCCACCAGCATGAGGAAGTTTGAAACTTGGAAGATGATGAACTAAAGATCCAATCATCATAAGGGCTGAACGAATTCGCCCCGCAGAAGCATTGTCTAATTTTTCCATCGCAAAAACTTTTGGCGGAATTATTTCTATACTATTTTTATCAATCCATCTCACTGAGACACCAATACTTTCCATAATTTCAATCAAGCGATAAACCTCCTCAATTTTTGGAATTCCATGAAGAATTGTTTTTGCTTTATTAATTAGTGATGCACACAAAAGACCCATCGCTCCATTTTTTGAAGAATTAGTCACCACAGCGCCGTGAAGTTTTTTTCCACCTTGAATTTCGAAGTCGATAGATGTTGAAAGTGAAATAATTTTTCTTCCCAATGCTCGACTTATTTTTTCTACTTCACCAGTTGTAAAATTTTGCTTTCCAGCTTCCATACGAGCAACAGCACTTTGAGAGGTGTTCAGAAGTTTTGCAAAATCGTCTTGCGTCATTCCAC
>CAZGFB010000096.1:0-1608 GCA_964525175.1 uncultured Candidatus Saccharibacteria bacterium
TACAAAAAGAAAAAAAGAAAAAGTACCTGACATATACTGAATTTCAGCAAATTTGTGAGAATCAAAAGCTTTACATTGAAGACGATCAACTTTTGCTGATTAAGTATTTACGAAGGTTAGGATTTGTTTTGTATTATGAAGAATCTGCACTTTCGAATTATATTTTTATCAATCCCGATTGGATTACTCAGGGATTGTATGAAGTTTTGAAAGAACAAACATTCGATCTATCAGATCCGGGCTTTTTCAACAAGGAAGCTCTATTTGAAAAATGGCAAAACAAAGGATACAAAACAGAAGAACGAAATCTTTTATTAAACTTAATGCTTAAAGATAAGTTTGATATTTGTTACAAGTTGATTAATTCAGAAACTTATCTGGTTCCTGTTTTACTTTCCGACAATAAAAAAGAACCAAATGTTTCATTAAATGACAAATATGTTATCCGCTATAAATTCCCGTTTATGCCATTTGGACTTTTCAGCCAGCTCATTGTTAGGCTTAGTGATTTGGTTTTTGAAAAATATGTGTGGCTTTCGGGAGTATGGTTAAAAGATAGCAATGGATGTTATGCCCTGCTTGAAAATTACAAGGAACAGGAAAAAGGTTCACAAATAATTGAAGCTAAAATATGGGGCGATCGAAAGCACAGAATTAATATTCTTTCACGAGTCAGATCTGAATTGAATTATTTAAAAGAAACACTCTTTAAAAACTTAAATATTTTAGAACAAATACCTTGTTATTGTGAACTTTGTCAAAAAGAAGAAATACCCTATTTTCATAACCGGCTTGATATTGAAAATATGATAGATAATAATGTATTTCAATCGCAATGCAAAAAAAGCGGTAAATTACTGCCAGTTGGAATTCTCTTAAATTCAATACTGGACCAGGATGGAATAGAAAAGGAAATCTTAAACAAATACAACAAAATGGAAAAATCAAGTATACATTTACATTTAGAGAATATTGGAAATCCAATTGTAAAAGTAGAGTCAAAATCGGAATCTTCCTCAGAAGCAAAAGCACAAGCAGAAAGTGTTGTAACCAATACTATTTCCATAGAAATGCAGAACTTCCTCGGAGAAACTGAAATGTTGAAAGAGGATATTGAACGTGAATTGCGCATTAAGAATGTTCCTCAGGAAGATATTGAACTTGTCAAAAGTGATATTGAAGTTGCTGAAAAAGCAATACAGGAAATTGAATTAGCGAAAAAAGAAAACCTGGAACTAAAACCTGCTTCCATAAAACGATTGGAACGTTTTATTAATGAGATGGGTGATGAGAATTCGACAATTAATAAGACCTTAAAATTATTGCGGAAAGGGAAAGATTACGGTGTAAAGTTGGCAGAAATTTATAACAAAATTGCGCAAAACACGGGGATGCCTTCTGTACCGCCGCTGGTTTTGGATGTAATCAAAAAGATATAAACAGCACCCTGCTGCAAATAAATCGTGATAAACGTTTGTTGTAGGTAAAAGGGCAACTTTGACCATCTCATTCAAAAGATGTCAAAGCTGCCCTTTATATTTTAATAATTGTATCTGGCTGACATTGACCAGGGACTGTATTTCTGTATATTATTAATTTTTAACGTTT
>CAZGFB010000097.1:0-1602 GCA_964525175.1 uncultured Candidatus Saccharibacteria bacterium
TTACTTTCTTTTGTCTCTTAAGAAACACTCACCTTCTCAATTAGCTCAAAGCCAAGATTAGAAGCCTGTTTTGAAAGGTATTTAAATTTTTGATCCCTAAATCGTTGATGATATTCTTGTGTTGGAATGGGATCAAATTCACACTGTTTTGTAAGCATGTTGAAGAAAATTAAAGCAAGTTTTCGAGCCGTCGCTTTTGTTGCAACTAGTGGCCCATTTCTGGATTTTAATCTGCGGTAATAATGACCCAACACATTATCACTTCTCTGATTTGAATAGGCAGCCATCAAAAATGCTTGACCTGCTTTATTTTTACGTCTGCTTTTTTTTGGTTTTAACAATTTCCCGCCCGAAATCCTATTATTGGGTGCTAAGTTGAGCCATGAAACAAAATGTTTGCTTGTTTTCCACTTTGTCATATCAATTCCAATTTCTGAAATTATTTCAACTGCTGTAATTTCACTTATGCCGAAAATTTTTGTTACATCTACTCCCAAAATGTTTTTTAAATACTGTGTGCCATTAAAATTAAACCGGTTTTTTTGATAAACCTTACGTATGCATTTTTCTGTTTTTTTATCGTTTTCAACTTGGACTGACCCTTCAATCATTTTTAATGTTTTCTCTATCTGATCATCACACGCCATGATTTTTGTCTTAAAAATCAGGTATAGCTCATATGCTTGTTTAAGTTCAAACAGATTTTCTGTTCTCCAAATACCTTTGAGTGATTTCTTTATTTCCTCCTTTGAAGCTTTTACATTTGGGTCAACATGCTTTATTAAATTTCCAGGATCTCGTTCTCCTGATAAAATATCCTGTATCATTAACTGACCGGTTTTCCCGCAAATATCTGTTAGAACATTGTGTAATTTAATGTTCATTTGCTCAAAGGCTTTCTGCATATGTAAAATCTCCCTTGAATAACTTTCTGTGAGCGATTTTCTTTGCCTTAAATATGATCGAAGTTCTCTTGTCATCATATCAGGTTGAAAGCTTGCATTTAAAAGACCATAAGAATGTAATTGTTGTATCCACTGACAATCAATAACATCTGATTTTCTGCCACTTACATTCTTTACATGTCTGGCATTTACAAGAAATACTTCTAATCCATATTCTTCCAGGATCAGATAAAGCTGAATCCAATAAATTCCGGTTGATTCCATTGCAACGGTATCTATGTTGCATTTTATCAACCATTGTGCGATCTCATGAATATCATCTGTAAATGTTCCGAACTTCCTGATTGGTTTTTCGCTACGATCTTCCGGTACGCAAACATAATGCATTCCACTTGCCACGTCAATTCCAGCCGCATTTGGCCGAAGTAACTTAAATGCTTCTTTTTTCATTGTGTAATCTTGTTTAATGGTTAAAAGTTCTTTGCCCAACCATCACTATCACAAATATTATTCTCTTAAGCGGGATTGTAAATTTACATCACCAGTAATATAGACAAAGATGATTGGAACCAGACTTGACACCGGGTTATTAACACCAAGACAAAAGCGGGCTTTAACTGCAAAGAACTATAAAAGCTAAAGATACGCATTTGTTTCTTTCTGAAATAGCAATAATAGTGGCTATTGTAACCACTTG
>CAZGFB010000098.1:0-1587 GCA_964525175.1 uncultured Candidatus Saccharibacteria bacterium
CAACTCTATTACCTCACTTTGATTCATAAAACCTCCTTTTTTAATATTCATATTTCAATGTCGTTTAGTTAAGGATATTTTATAATCGTTTGTAGTTCATCGAATAAGATCGCTTTGGTTTCATCTTTCGCGGTTCACTTCTTCCTGGTCGGATGATTTCTCTGGTCTTTCCCACTATATCATCAAAAGCCTCCAATGCTTTTTTGTATTGTTTTTTTATCATTACACAAATCAGTATGTCCTGGGTCATAGAAAGGGCATTTGTCCTGTTGATCTTCTGATCATGCATCCTCTCTTTATCTGCTTTGTATTCATTGGTGACCCTCTCTTCAATTGGGTGTGCATACACAGCACATAGAGTCATTAAAAATATTTTGGCAAAAAAATCCTGCTGGACTGCTATAGCCGTTTTGCCTGAGAAGTTCTCTAGTTCAATTCTGCTTTTTAGCAACTTATATGCTTCTTCTTCATTCCAACGATAATGGTAAAGTTCTTCAAAATCAGAATAATCATACTTTTTCATGTCAGTTAATGAAGTACACAAGATTTCCTTCTCCCCATTTTCCAACTCTATTTTAATCAAACGACAGGTTATGTTTTGATCCATCATTTGAGGATAATCCGCCAATTTTTTACGATCTTTCTTAGGAAGAGTATAAGTTACAATTCTCTCTTTTTCATCACTTTCAAGAAAACCCTTTACTGATAGCCACCAGTCGTCTTTCATCCTAATACAAAATTCAATACCACGTGCCTTCAACTGGAAAAGAAGTGAGATACTTGGATATCCCCGGTCAAGCAATAACAGATCCCCTACCTTTGTCTTTTCCAGGTGTTTCATCAAAAGATCGCGTTCACTGCTGGAATAAGGTGCAATCTCCGCATCTATTGTCACTTGATTTAGAACATCATACAACATTGAAGCCAAGGCCAGTGACCGAGGACTGTCTGCCTTTGGCCCAAAATTGTGCTGACCAAATTCTGCAATCACGGTCGGATGATTTGGCAACACCAATCGGGTACCATCAACAGCTAAAACACGAAAGTCATACCAAACATGATAGGGAGCCAGATCATAAAAAGTATTGCAGGAAAGCTCATTCAATCGTTTGAAAGCCCAGGGATCCAACTTGGCACGAGCTTGGGAAAGGGCACCTTTGGTGACTTCACGTATGTTGAAATCCCCACCTTTGACCACTTTATAAAACCGGTCTAACTCACGTTGTATGGAACTTTTAAAGATGATGATAATTACGATTAAGTTCTTGAATGTTAGCTTTCTATCTCTTGAGAATACCCCCTTAGGACCACGTTTTGAATGGCCCTTATACTCCTCATTTTCAAGTTCATAAGCTATATAATTAGATAATATTTCACGATAGTCTTCTATTTGTTTGATAATTGAGGTTGCCCCCTTATATCCCACAAGATAGAAAATTAACCGATAACTACAAACATTTCAAAGAACTATTTTGATCAAAATATCAATAAAATCAATACTTTTAGATGGTTTTCTTAACTAAACGACATTGATTCATATTTTATAATTTTATACTGAGGGCATCTCGAAAACTGTCTGAAACACCA